>JBASAH010000070.1:0-20477 GCA_049650505.1 Xanthobacteraceae bacterium | reverse complement strand
GCTAGCACCTCAAGCTAGTGCGTCTACCAATTCCGCCACGACCGCATGTGGGGTGGTTTGTGAAAGCCACGCCCGGCGGCGCATGTAACAGCTAGAATCCTGCCCGACAAGGTCGCCCGACCCGGCTTCGCCGCCGCACCGCAGTGCGGTATTCTCGCACCCGGTAAAAGCCATGAAAGCCATGAGTGGAACGGCAAATACGCGCGGCGACGTGACAATCGGCCTTTTGCCCTCGGCCGGCTCGTCGCCGGTCGAGTGGCGCGTGAGCGATGGCTTGATTGGATACGACCAGGCGCTCGCGGCCATGGCGGCGCGCGCAGTGGCAATCGCGCGCGGCGAGGCGGCGGAACTGGTCTGGCTGCTTGAGCACCCAGCCCTCTATACCGGCGGCACGTCGGCGCGCCCCGAGGAATTGATCGAGGCCCGCTTTCCGGTGCACAGGGTCGGCCGCGGCGGCCAATTCACCTATCACGGCCCCGGCCAGCGCGTCGGCTATCTAATGCTCGACCTCAAGCGCCGCGCGCCGGACGTACGCCGCTTCGTCGCCACGCTGGAAGAATGGGTCCTCCGCACGCTCGGCGCTTTCAATGTGCGCGGCGAGCGGCGCGGCGATCGTGTCGGCGTTTGGGTCCGCCGCCCCGATAAAGGGCAAGGCTTCGAGGACAAAATCGCCGCGATCGGCGTGCGTGTGCAGCGCTGGGTGACGCTGCACGGCTTTGCGCTCAATATCGAACCGGATCTGTCGCACTTTGCCGGGATCGTGCCCTGCGGCGTAGCCGACCGTCGCTATGGCGTCACTTCGCTCGTCGAGCTTGGCTGCACGGCCGCAATGTCGGACGTGGACATGGCCTTACGCGCGGAATTCACGTCGCTGTTTGGCGCTAGTGTTCCGATTCCGAAGTTCGCAGGTATTTGCGGCGCTTCTGATGCGAACTTCGGAATCAAAGGGACCCTAGCAAATTTGTGATTCTAGTGTGGTTTTTGGATTTGAAGTTCCTATCCGAGCCAGCCGCTTAATCGTAGGAACTTCAAATCCACCACACTGGCGAGCGAAGCTCAGGCGCTTCGCAACACCGAGAATATTTCGTCGCCGCGGCGCAGCGCGATTTCGTCGGAGGTGGCATCGCGCTGATCGATGACGTCGACACGTGCGCCGGGCGGGCCGCGTCGGCATTCCGCGATCATCGCGGCGACCTCATCATCAAGTCCGCTGAACAACGCCTCGACCGACCCATCGCGGCGGTTCCGCACCCAGCCTTCAACGCCGCGCTCGAGCGCCGTGACTTCCGTCCAGGCGCGGTAGCCGATGCCCTGCACACGACCGCGGATGATGACGTGCCGATATACCTTCACGCAAATTCTCCAAGATCAAATTCTCCAAGATCAAATTCCGCAAGACTGCGCTGCCCGGCGCCGCGCGCCTGCTTGCGCAACCAGCGCTGCAAAGAACCTATGTAATGGGCAGGCAGTTCCAACTCGCGCGCGGCCTGTACGACAATTTCCATATAGCCGGGCCGCGGCTGTCCGTGCGAACGCGCCCGCGCGACATAGACAACGACCTGCTGGCGCTTGCCGGCGTGAACGACCGGAAGCATCGCGGCCCGATACATTCCGCCCGCGATATTCTCCCACAGGTCGAGCGTGACGCGATCGCGCACCGTGAGCCGCCACAGGAGCCCGTGCACGTAGGCGCGCGGCTGCGGCACTACCGAGGCGTAACCATCCGCAGTGATGATAAAGCGGTAACCTTCCAGGCGGGCGACCCCAAGCGGCACCGCGCTCGGCGCATGCTTGCGCATGACCGCGCGATGCATGTTCGAGCCATAGGCGAAATGCAGCATCACGCCGATTTTAGCCAAACCGAGTCACGGCTGCTCCCCACTCGGCCGTGTCGCGATCCATAGCGTGAAGAACAGTGCGATCAAGATCGGCATGAAAGCGCATAGCGTCAGGATACCGACCACGATCCAGGCCAGATCATAATGAATTGAACCGAGAAGCGTCATTATAATGTAGAGAAACAGTATCAGCTCGAGCGCACTGGTCGCGCTGGCGCCACCTATACCGCTTTCGGAACCGGCGAAAAAATTCGTCGCCAGAATTAATAGCAGTACGAGCGAAAGCAGATAGAGTAGCGCTACCGCGATCGCCAAGCCGTCTCCGCGCGCTGCGTCGTGCAGCCGCCTCGCATGCAAAACGAACCACAGCCAGGTCAACACGGCTTGGACGGCGGCAAAGGGCCACAGTCCAGCGCGCGCGATGACATCAGGCACCGTGAGCCAATGCGAGGCCGCACCGGCGACATAGACAATGGCGACTGCGATCAGGAATGGCTGCGGTTGCAATCGCCCGCGCGGCGAGAGGAACGCTAAAGACTGCATTTGGCCAACCCTTCCGTCACCCTGAGGCGCGAGCGGGTGCTTACGCGAATTCCATCACAACGGCATCGACCGCGATACTGTCGCCCTGCTTCACCCGGATTTTCTTGATGATGCCATCGCGCTCGGCGCGCAATACGTTCTCCATCTTCATCGCCTCGATCACGGCCAGTGTCTCGCCGGCCTTGACCTCCTGGCCTTCGCTCACGGCGAGCGAAACGACCAGCCCCGGCATCGGGCAGCGCACTGCCTTCTCACTGCCGGAAAGCTTCTTAAGCGGCATCAGCCGAGCATAAGCCGCCTCGCGTTCGGTATAGACGAACGCTTTCACCTCGCAGCCGCGATAGGCGAGCTCGAAGCCGTTCGGAATCATCCTCACATGCATGGCGACGCGCGCTTTGTCCACTGTGCCAAGCCAAACCGGCACGCCCGGCGCCCAGTTCGAGGATAGGCTATGCCGGACTCCGTCCGTGAAAGTCACCACGATCGCTTCGCCGTGATGTTCGACATCGGCCTGGATTTCTTCCGGTCCAAGCCAGATGGCGCGCCGCCGCTCGCGTGTGACCGCTGTATTCAATTGGCCGGAGATTTGTCTTTTGCGCTCGCCGAGGGTGTGATCGATCGCGGCGGCAACCGCCGCGATGGTCTGCGCCATTGCGCCTTGCGGCACGGTACGTTCGAAACCGCGAGGAAATTCTTCGGCAATGAAAGCCGTGCTCAGCTTGCCGGCACGCCAGCGCGGATGCTGCATGATCGCGGCAAGGAACGGGATATTGTGGCGGATGCCTTCGATCGTGAAGGCGTCGAGCGCCTCGGCCTGTGCATCGATCGCTGCAAGCCGATCATTGGCGTGCGTAATAAGTTTGGCGATCATCGGATCGTAATAGAGCGAGATCTCGCCGCCTTCGGTCACACCGGTATCGTTGCGAATCGTGATGCCATCGCGAACCGCTTCGGCCGGCGGGCGATAGCGCACGAGCCGACCGATTGACGGGGCGAAGTTACGATAGGGATCCTCGGCATAGATGCGGGTCTCGACCGCCCAGCCGGATAGTTTCACATCGCTCTGCTTGAGCTTGAGCCGCTCGCCGGCCGCGATCCGGATCATCTGCTCGACGAGGTCGACGCCGGTGATGAGCTCGGTCACCGGATGTTCGACCTGCAGCCGTGTGTTCATCTCCAGGAAATAGAAACTGCGATCCTGACCGGCGACGAACTCGACGGTGCCGGCGCTGTCGTAGCCAACCGCCTTTGCCAGCGCGACCGCCTGTTCGCCCATCTGTTTTCGGGTCTTGTCGTCCAACAGCGGGCTCGGCGCTTCCTCGATGACTTTCTGATTGCGGCGCTGGATCGAGCATTCGCGCTCGCCGAGATGAATGATATTGCCGTGCTTGTCACCCAAGATTTGGATTTCGACGTGGCGCGGATCGGTGATGAATTTTTCGATGAAAACACGATCGTCGCCGAAACTCGATTTCGCTTCGGAGCGGGCACGGGCGAAATTTTCCTTGACCTCGGCTCGGCTCAAAGCAACGCGCATGCCCTTGCCGCCGCCGCCGGCGGAAGCCTTGATCATAACCGGGTAGCCAATTTGCTCGGCGATGGTGACGGCCTGCTCGCCGTTTTCGATTACGCCGAGATGGCCGGGGACGGTCGATACTTTGGCGCGCGATGCCGCCTTCTTCGATTCGATCTTATCGCCCATAGCGGCGATCGCTTTGACATTGGGCCCGATAAACATGATCCCGGCTGCCGCCAGCGCGGCCGCGAAAGCCGCCCGCTCGGAGAGAAAGCCATAGCCCGGATGCACCGCCTCAGCGCCGCTCGCCTTGCAGGCGGCAACGATCTTCTCGATGTCGAGGTAGCTTTGGGATGCGGGCGGCGGGCCGATCGCAATCGCCGAGTCGGCCATCTCGACGTGAAGCGCGTCGCGGTCAGCGTCGGAATAAACCGCGACCGTCGCGATACCCATGCGCCGCGCCGTCTTGATAATCCGACAGGCGATCTCACCGCGATTGGCAATCAGGATTCGTTTGAACATGCCGAGATGAATCCTGCGAGTAGACTTTTTGCTGTGCGGCGCTGCCCCGGAAATGTCAATGCGCCGCTAGGCACTCACGAGCACTTCGCCCTCGATCGGCTCGGTCGGCGAGGCAAGAAGAGCGCCGAGGTTCTCTTTAATCCAAGGCATCAGCGTCGCCGTCGAAGTGTCAGCGACGGTTTTGTTTGTAAACAGCGATACCGCGATGATTGTGTCCTCGGCGCCGGCGATCAGGCAGTACCCCTTAAAGCCATCCATCTGCTTCATGACCGGCAGTGCGCCAACGGCAACGCGCTTGGCAAATTCGCCGGCCATACCTGGTTTAACTTTGGCATGCCGTATCGCGGCGAACAGTTTCTCGGTCATCGCAGCCCCCTTCTTTAATCAGTCGACGTGAACGTTGGCCTTCTCGATGACCAGTCGGTAAGTCGCCAGTTCGCGTTTGATCTTCGCGTCCAGTTCGGCCGGAGTCGACGGAATTGTTGATACGCCGCCGGCGGCAAAGCGCGCTTTGACATCCGCCATGTTGAGTATTTCGACCACCTTGGCCGACAGTTTGTCGATGATCGGCTGCGGCGTTGCTTTCGGCGCCAGCAAAGCGGTCCAGTTCGAGGCGTTAACGGCGCCCGCGCCCTGTTGCGACAGTGTCGGCCATTCCGGATTGAGCGGCGAACGCTCGCCCGTCGTCACCGCCAGCACGCGGATTTTACCGCTTGGCACATGCGGCGCCACCGTCGAGCTTGCCAGGATGCCCAGCGGAATGTCGCCGGCGACCAGCGCCTGCGCCGCTGGTGCGCCGCCCTTGTATGGCACGTGCACATATTTTGTGCCGGTGTTGAGCGCGATCGATTCCAACACCAGCTGATTGATACTGCCATAACCGGGCGTACAGACATTGAGCACGCCAGGCTTGGCTTTAGCAGCAGTAATCACGTCGGCCACCGACTTGTACGGCGCATCGCCATTGGCGGCGAGAACCATCGGCGCATCGCTGACGGCGCTGATCGGCGCTAGATCGCGCCCGACATCGTACGGCACCTCCTTGAACAGCGCCGGATTAATGGCGACGTCGCCGGTGGTGACCATGACCAGCGTGTAACCATCGGGCGCCGTGCGCGCCACATCGGTCACGGCAATAAAGCCGTTGCCGCCGGGCCGGTTCTCGACGATGACTTGCTGACCCCACGCTTCAGTCAGCTTGGCGCCGAGCAGCCGCGCGGCAATGTCGGAAATGCCGCCGGGCGCATAGGGCACCAGAATGCGGATCGGCCGCGCCGGATAATCCTCGGCAAGGACCGGTGCTGTGGCCAGCGCCAGCAAAGTAAGTGCAATTCCAATGATACGACGCATCATCATCTCCAGATTGTCCGTTGTCGCCAGCGTCAGCGCAACCACAGCGACAGAAGCAGAGCCAGAGCGAGCAGCGCCGCAACGCCTTGCCAAAACCGTAACGGCGAACGCTCATAAAGCGTCTGCGGCCGGCGCGGAACAGCCGGCGCGTGGGAAGGGCCGGCCTCCATTTCGAGAGCAAACTCCATCACATCGCGGAAGCGCTCGGCCGGATCGGTAGCTATCGTGCGCCCGAGCGCCGTCTGCAGCCAGGCCGGCAAATCCGGGCGCAGTTCGGCAAGCGGTGTCGGACGACTGCGCCGCGGGGGGCTAACGGCATCGAGATTGCCGTAGGGAAATTCGCCGGTGAACGCGCGGAACATCGTTATGCCAAGTGCGTAGATGTCGGTCGCCTCGTTACCCGGCTCGCCGGCAAACATTTCCGGCGCCATATAGGCCATCGTGCCGGGGATATCTTCCGGCGGAAAATCTTCCAGGCCGGGCACCCGCACGACGCCAAGGTCGATCAGCTTGAGCGATCCTTCACGCTCGAGAATGATGTTGTCCGGCTTGATGTCACGATGGATGATGCCGGCGCGATGTAACGATGCAGCGCCGCGGGCCAATTTGATCGCGATGTTACGCCCCTCCTCCAAGCCGACCAGCGGCCGGCGCGCCAGGCGCGTCGACAATAGCTCACCCTGATAGAGCGGCATCACGGTATAGAGGCAGGTCTGCCGTCCCGGCGGCAATTCGATGATCCGCCCGATCCAAGGACTGTTGACGCGGGCGCCGACCCAGGCCTCGCGTACGAAGGCGGCGTGATAGGTTGCCGCAGCGGCGACCTGGGGCTTCGGAAACTTCAGCGCCACCTCGCCGCCCTCGACTTCGTCAACCGCGCCGAACAGACGCGTATAGCGTCCATCGGAGATCAGCACTTTCAGCACGAAGCCGTCGACTGTCTGACCGTCGATCGGTACCGGGATCAGCGGCAATTGCATGATGTCGGCGCCGACCGTGGCGGAATCGGCCGAAGGCAGCTCGACAATGTCCATAACAAGCGCGGTGCAGTTGTCCGTGCTGCCGGATTGCAGCGCAGCTGAGACGAGCGCGCGGGCGGAATCGTCGGACGCGGACCGGGCGCAAAGAATATCGGTCATGGCTTCGGCGCCCAACACCGCATGAACGCCATCGCTACAGAGCAGAAAGCGATCATGCAGCGCCACAGGATGCGCGGCGTAATCGAGCCGCACCTCAGTTTCCACGCCAAGAGCGCGCGTGAGGACATTGGATCGCCCGCTGGCATCTTCACGCACGTGGTCGGTCGTGAGGCAGGTGAACCGATCGCCACGTAAGCGATAAGCGCGGGTGTCGCCAACATGCAGGACATGGGCGATGCGGCCGCGCAGCACCACCGCGGTGAAGGTGCAGCCCATGCCGCTCAGCTTGCTGTCGCGGCGGGCTTGCGAAAAAATCCAGCTATTGAGTGCGTTGAGCACCATAGCCCCGGCGCGGCCGACTTCCATAGTCTCGGGCAAGTCGCACAATCCATCAAGGAAGCCGCGCACCGCGGTCTCCGCCGCCACCCGGCCGCCTTTGGCGCCGCCGATGCCGTCGGCAATCGCGGCGATGATGTCGCGCCGCGGCTTCGGCAATTCCATGCCGAAGACAGCGCCGGCGAAATCTTCGTTGCGTTCACGTGGCCCGGTCTCGGAGGCAAAGCCCACGCTCGCTTTAACGGCAGGCGATCCTTCAGCCATCGCGGCCGTTCCGGCAATAATGTGTGGCTGTTGGGGGCGGCCAGCGCTCCAAATGCTGCGACGTCGGTTGGGACGGGACGAATTTTGACGCCGCCACCGCGGCCGCGGCGTCAATTGTCCAGCTTGCAGTGATCATAGAGAAAATAGCCGCCGGTGCTCGAGGCCACGACCACAGTGAGATTTCCGGATTTGCGATCAAGGGTATAATTGCTGCCATCCGAAGCGTCGTGCCATGAAATTTTGCCCTCGGCGATGCGCGCCGGATAGGAATCCACGGTGCTGCGCTCGTAATCGATCCGGATCTGCCAATGCGCCCCGCTGGCCGGATTGGTGCAGGTTATTGCGCTGTCGGCTGCCCGCGCGCTATTGCTGCACAGGGCCAAAGCCCAAAGCCAGACCGCCAGCGCCCAAGCCAATGGCCGAGTCCGAATCACGACGGCCCCCATTATCTCTGCCCATTTTATGTTCACGATGCGAAGTTTCTAGTCACCGAGCGCCCGATTCGCCGCCAGCTGACGGCGAAATCCGGTCCGGCAACGCTCGATTAACTGGCATATTTTTTGCGACCACTCAAACGTCGGCCCGTGTGCCGTCGGCGCACTGAGGGCATTTTTTGGGGAAAGGCACATGGCACTCACACCATCACCACAGTGGTTGGATACCGGCAATAATGCCTGGCAGTTGGCAGCGGCGACCTTCGTTGGGCTGCAGAGCATTCCGGGTCTGACCGTCCTCTACGGCGGCATCGTCAAAAAGAAATGGGCGATTAATTCCGCCTTCATGTCGATGTACGCATTTGCATCGGTCTTAGTCGTCTGGGTCTTGTTCGATTACAACATGGCGTTCGGGCCGGCTTGGTTGTCGGTATTGGGACAAAGCTTTCTCGGCACACCTGGTCTAGCAACATCAGCGGCGTTCACGCTCGGCCAGGCGACCGTGCCAGAAGCTGCATCGGGGATGCCGCCGCTCACTTTTCCCATGGCGACCCTCATGTACTTCCAGTTCGTGTTTGCCGCGATCACCGTCATCATTCTTGCCGGTTCACTGCTCGGCCGTATGAATTTCACGGCCTGGATGATCTTCTGCCCGGTATGGATGACGCTGGTCTACACCGTAGGGGCGTTTAGCCTCTGGGGTGGCGGTTGGCTCGCTGGCTTGGGCGTGGCGGACTTCTCGGGTGGCTACGTAATCCATCTCGCTGCCGGAACGTCCGGCTTTGTTGCCGCCGCGGTCATCGGCCCGCGGCTTCAGGCCGACCGCGACAACTTCCCGCCGAACAGTCTCTTGATCACGTTGGTCGGCGCCGGAATCCTGTGGATCGGCTGGAACGGCTTCAACGGCGGCGACCCGTACTTCGCCAATGCCGACGCCGGCGCGGCGGTGCTCAACACCAATACCGCAACCGCGGTCGGTCTCCTGGTTTGGACGCTGATGGACAAGATGGCCTACGGCAAGCCATCGGTGCTTGGCGCCGTCAACGGCATGATCGCAGGCCTGGTGGCGATCACACCGGCCGCCGGTTACGTCGACGGTTGGGGCGCGATCATCATCGGCATCGCCGCGGGCATCATTCCCTGGCTCAGCATGAACAAACTGCAGAAGACCCGGTTGATGATGAAAGTGGACGATACGCTTAGCGTGTTTTCCACCCACGGCGTCGCCGGTCTCACCGGAGGGCTGCTGGTTGGCATACTGGCGAACCCGGACATGCTGATGTACATCGGCACCGATAAAGACGCCCCCGGCGTCAGCATTACTGGCCTGCTTTACGGCGATCACAGCCTTTCTCAGCTTTGGCTTCAGGTAGCGGGCGCCGCGTTCGTTATCGTCTACAACGCGATCGCCACCTACATCATACTCAAGGTGATCGGCATGATCGTGCCGTTGCGCATGGACGAAGCCACGTTGAAAGTCGGCGACGACGCCGTCCACGGCGAGACCGCGTACGCGATCGGCGCCGAAGGCGAGTAATCGCTTCCTTGCCCTGGCTTGCGGGCGCGGCATCGCCCGCAAGTTAGTCCTCCCGCCGCGTAGTTGCGCGGAAACTTTGGCGGCCCGGTTCGGGCCGCTTTTTTTATTTTGGATCAATTCCGGGGGAGACGTCCACGCGGCAAAATGGCGGCGTCACACGACTGTCACCTGGCCTCGTCACAACAGCGCATTCCCCGCTTTTACACGGAGCTTCGTGATGCGCCGGCCGCTTCTCCTCGGTATCGCAATCCTGCAGATTATCCTGACACAAACCGCGCTGGATGTGCCCGCTCTGGCTCAAACACAGACCGCACAGCCGCACAGCGTCGTGCTGTTCATCGCCGATGGCCTGCGTGCCCGCATGGTCGACGACCATCTCGCCCCTACTATGGCGGCGATCGCGCGCGACGGGGTGAACTTGCGCAACAGCCATGCGCTGTTTCCAACTTTTACTATGGCCAATGCATCCGGCATGGCGACCGGCCAGTTGCTGGGCGATACCGGCACTTTTTCCAACACGATCTATACCGGCTTCGAGGTGCCGGGCGCCGGCAGTAGCCTCACGCCGTTCTTGGAGAGCGACGTTGTGCTCGGCGACGTCGACGAGCATTTTGCCGGCAATTACCTCGATGAAGCGACCGTTCTCAAGCTCGCGCGCGACAAAGGCTACAGCACTGCCTCGGTCGGAAAAATCGGCCCCGCTTTGGTCTTCGATCCAACCGAACGCTCCGGCGAGCAGACCATCCTAATCGATGATGCGACCGGCACGCCCAAAGGCATCACGCTTTCGGCCGAAATGGTTGAACGGCTGAAAGCAATCAGCCTGCCGCTCGCTTCGCCGACCCGCGGCCCGAACGGTGTCCCCGGTAACGTAAGCAAACCTGGCACGTTGAGTGCCAACGTCGTGCAGCAAGATTATTTCGCATCGGTCACGACGCGCGTCATCCTGCCAATGTTCAAAGAGCGAAATAGACCATTTCTTGTGGTGTTCTGGTCACGCGATCCGGACGGCACCCAACATAATCAGGGCGATAGCTTGAACACTTTCATGCCCGGGATCAATGGCCCGACATCGCTTGCTGCAATCCGCAATGCCGACGATGACCTAGCGCGCGTCCGCTCAACCCTTGATGAGCTCGGCCTGCTCGACACGACCGACATTATTGTTACCTCGGATCACGGCTTTTCGACCATTTCCAAGGAAAGCCGCACCAGTTCAACAATCAAAAACAAATTCGCCGACACATTGCCAGGCCACTTGCCCTACGGTTTTGTCGCGCTCGATCTGGCGCGGGCGCTCAATCTCCCGCTCATCGACCCGGACGATGGTTACCGGACCATCGCCTCGGAAGGCGAGCACACCAAAAACGGCAACGGGCTAATTGGCGGCGATCGCAACAAGCCGAAAGTCGTCGTTGCCGCGAATGGCGGCTCCGATCTGATCTACATTCCCGATGGCGACAAGGCGATGGCGAAACGGATCGTCGACGCGCTGCTGACGCAGGATTATGTCAGTGGAATCTTCGTCGATTCAAAGCTTGGCAAATTTTCCGGCACGCTGTCGTTGGACGACATCGCGCTCGAAGGCTCGGCGATTACGCCGCACCCGGCGATCGCGATCAGCTTCCGCTCATTCGACACGGTGTGCGGCGAGCCGGTGCGCTGCACGGTCGAGGTTGCCGACACGGTTCTGCAGCAAGGCCAGGGCATGCACGGTTCGTTCAGCCGCGCCGACACCTGGAACTACATGGCGATGCAGGGGCCGGACTTTAAATCGCAATTCATCGATCCGGCGCCGGCGAGCAACGCCGATCTCGGCCGCACCATCGCGCACCTGATGCATCTTGATGTGAGCGATAATGGCAAGCTTGTTGGGCGCGTCCTGTCTGAGGCGCTGCCAGGCGGCGCGCTTCCGGAAGGCACGAGCCGCGTTATCGCGTCCGAGCCGGCAGCCAACGGGCTGGTCACGGTCCTCAACATGCAGCAGGTCGGATCGACGCGCTATTTCGACGCCGCGGGCTTTCCTGGTCGGACGGTAGGCTTGTCGACGACCGTGTTGCCCAGCACGACGACGCAGTAGCGTCCGAATTTCGTCGGCTATAGCGGCAGGTAATTGCGACGGGCGCGCAACGCCTCCGCCGCAATCCAGTCCAGAACGAGGATGTCGGCTGGTTCGTAGCCGGCGGGAAGATCACGCAGGTCATAATGGCGCGCCGCGGGGCGCGTGACGTGTCCGATGACCATAATCGGCGAGCGCTCGATCGCGCTAACGATCGAAGCCAAATCGGCACTTTTGCGAGGTAATGCCGCCATTACGCTACCCGTGCTAGTCTTTAAACTCCCGCCCTGGCCTATTTGTTCCCTTTTTGCGAATTAGCCCGACCTGAGTAGCCGGTGAGTTCTCATGCAAGGGTGGCCCGCCCAGGGCGTCTGTGCGGCAAAGTCACGGCATTCCATCAACTTACTCAAAGCCCTACCGGTTACGACAATTCGTGGGGCCGTTCGCCCCGTGCCTCGGCGTCGCAAGGACTTTGGCACCGGCCCATAAACAAATCGTTGCGGATTCAGCCCCGGGGATCAGCACGTGATTGCAATCGCTGCCATGAAAACCAGCAAATGATGTTAAGCGTGCAAGTGACTAGACCGTAGGCTGGTATTCGCGGCAGGTGCGCCGTACATATGCGTCAGGCCAGCACATCGCATGATCCTAGAGGGAGGCTTTTATGGCTCTTCAGATTGGCGACACCGCCCCAGATTTCGAAGCCGAGACCACGGAAGGCAAAATTCGTTTTCACGACTGGATCGGAAACAATTGGGTAGTGCTGTTTTCGCACCCAAAGGATTTCACCCCGGTCTGCACGACCGAGCTCGGGACCATGGCCCGGCTCAAGCCGGAATTCGACAAGCGCGGCGTGAAGATTGTCGGACTATCGGTAGATCCAGTCGATAATCACAAAAAATGGTCGAGCGACATCAAGGATGTCGTCGGCTTCGCCCCTAACTATCCAATGATCGGCGACACCGATCTGAAAATCTCAAAACTCTACGGCATGTTGCCGGCGAGCACGACCGGTACATCCGAGGGCCGCACGCCTGCCGATAATCAGACAGTGCGTAATGTGTTCGTCATCGGTCCAGATAAAAAAGTCAAACTTGTTCTCGTCTATCCGATGACAACGGGCCGCAACTTCGACGAGGTATTGCGCGTCATCGACTCGCTGCAACTCACCGCGAAACACCGCGTCGCGACGCCGGCAAACTGGAAACAGGGTGAAGAGGTCATCCTTACGGGCGCGGTGACCGACGACGAGGCAAAGAAGCTTTACCCCAACGGTTGGAAGACGCCGAAACCTTACATGCGCGTCGTGCCGCAACCGCGATAGTCGGCGTCTCAAATTCCACACCCATTAAGGTCGTCCCTGCCGCGTTTGCGGCGGGGATGCCCGTCTTGCCATGCTCTGCTATTAAGGCCGCCACGCGCGATGGGACGCGGCTATGGCGGGAAACACAGTCATGAATTTCACGATGAATCCGGAAGCTGAAAACCAGCCGCCGTTTGCCGCGCTGATCGGCATGAAATTGACCCATGTTTCGCCGGACAAAGTGATTGCCGAACTTCCGGTCCGCGAGGAGCTCAATAACCGGTTTGGCGCGCTTCACGGCGGCGCCGTCATGGCGCTGGCCGACAACCTCGGCGGCACGGCCACCATCGCCAATCTGCCAAAGGGCGGCCGCACGGCCACAATTGAAAGCAAAACCAATTTCTTCGCCAGCGTCCCCGTCGGCGACGTGGCGCGCGCCGAGTGCACCCCGCTTCATCGCGGCCGCACTACGATGGTTTGGCAGACGCGCGTAACGCGCGGCGACGGCAAATTATGCGCCCTGGTCATTCAGACCCAGATCGTGATCCCGCCAGGACAGAGCTAATCTGGCCCCCGATTAAGTCTAGCCGTTACGGCGGTGTGCACGCTAAAGCGAAGCTGTTGAGCAGCCGCACCATTACGCTTATCAGTGGAAGCCAATCTTAGTTTTAAAGATGCAAGGATGTCCGCATGGAGGTTCGCGCTGCCGTCGCCTTTGCTGCCGGCAAACCGCTTGAGGTCACCACCGTTGCCCTCGACGGCCCGCGTGCCGGCGAGGTCCTGATCGAGATCAAGGCCACCGGTATCTGTCACACCGACGAATTCACTTTATCCGGCGCCGACCCCGAAGGGCTGTTCCCAAGCATTCTCGGCCACGAGGGTGCGGGTGTCGTGGTTGATATCGGTCCCGGCGTGACTTCGGTCAAAAAAGGCGACCACGTCATTCCGCTTTACACGCCCGAATGCCGAAATTGTCCGTCCTGTCTGTCGCGCAAGACCAATCTCTGCACCGCCATTCGCGCGACACAGGGCCAGGGTCTCATGCCTGACGGGACCTCGCGTTTCTCGATCGGCGGCAACAAAGTCCACCACTATATGGGTTGCTCCACGTTCGCCAATTTCACCGTCTTGCCGGAAATCGCGGTGGCAAAAATCCGCGACGACGCGCCCTTCGACAAGGTTTGCTACATCGGCTGCGGGGTGACGACCGGCATTGGCGCGGTGATTAACACCGCCAAGGTCGAAGCCGGCGCCAAATGCATCGTGTTCGGTCTCGGCGGGATCGGATTGAACGTCCTTCAGGGCCTCCGCCTGGTGGGCGCGGACATGATTATCGGCGTCGATGTGAACCCGGAAAAGAAAGCCTGGGGCGAACGCTTTGGTATGACGCATTTCGTCAATGCGGCCGAACTCGGCGGCGATCTCGTCGCCCATCTCGTCAACATGACCAAAAGCGGCGCCGACTACACCTTTGAGTGCGTTGGTAATGTCAATCTCCTGCGCGCCGCGCCCGAAAGCTGCCATCGCGGTTGGGGCCAGAGCATCATTATCGGTGTTGCCGGAGCCGGCCAGGAAATTGCAACACGTCCATTCCAATTGGTGACCGGCCGCGTATGGCGCGGCACCGCCTTTGGCGGCGCCCGTGGCCGCACCGACGTGCCTAGAATTGTCGATTGGTACATGGACGGGCGGATCGAGATCGATCCGATGATTACGCATACGATGCCGCTGAGCGACATTAACAAGGCTTTCGCGCTCATGCGCGAAGGCAAATCCATCCGCAGCGTAGTGGTTTATTGACGGTACAAGCGGAAAAGCCGTAAGCGACATTTCCGACTTAAATCATGAATTCTGTCGGCGCAGCGAAACCAAACGCCTGGCTACTCGTTTTGACCGTGGGGCTGTCCAGAAAGGAGAGAGCCCCATGTGTGATTACAGTTTAACCAATGTCCGATCACGGCCGGCCCGGATCGGTGACAAGCTGACGGTGCGCGATTTCGGCACCGGGACCCGTGGGTTTTGCGCCCCGGAAGATCCTAGCACCGCCGTGTGCCTGCTTCCCGGAACGGAATTGTCGTTTGTTGGCGAGGTGATGTGTCTCGCGACTGGCCTATTTCCCTGGCGCGAGCGCGCGCTGAATTACAGTACGGCCATTTTCCGGCAAATCAATAAAGACAAGGTGGCTGCTCACCACGACGCGTTGGAATTTCCCGACGGCAGGCAGGTGTTGCTGACGCTCTTGTGCGAAGGCCAGCAGGCTACTGTGCTGCAAATGCCGGCGCTGCCAAAGACCACCGAAGAAGCTGCAAAGCTGCGACGGGTCGATTACGTCGGCTGATCGCCGCGAGTAGGTCTCAGGGAAGGCGGCGTCCGCGTTGGCGGTGCGGCCTTCCTTGATGACGTTTTTTGAGGAACTCCACTTTGCGCCCGGCGATTGGGATGGGCGAAACCTTCGCGGAAGGCGAGCGGCCCCTATTCAATCGACCCGATGACCGAAAAAACTCATAGAAAATCGCGCCTCCACGGCGCCGTTGCGCGCTATCGCGACGCCAGAAGATCGCTCCACACACCAGCCTCGCCGCGAAGCCGCTACGGGCTCGACTGGATGAATTTCTTCGTCGCCGACGTGCAGACCGGCTTCGGCGCATTTGTTGCCTTTTACCTCGCGCATCGCGACTGGTCAGTACGCGACGTCGGCTTCATCTTGACGATTGGCAGTCTTGCTTCGGTGCTCAGCCAAATACCGGGCGGCGCACTCGCGGACGCGATGCGGTGGAAACGCGGCTTGATTGCGGCTGGCATCGCCATGATCGGCGTCGCGGCGCTGATACTGGCCTTTACGCCGTCCTACATCCCGGTACTACTCGCGTCCTTGGTCCAGGGCGTCAGCGGCGGCGTTATTACGCCGGCCATCGGCGCGATCAGCTTGGGGTTGGTCGGCCGCCGCGGGATGTCACTGCGGACCGGTCGAAATTATCGTTACGCAGCGGCCGGCCATGCCGCGACCGCCGCACTCATGGGTTTCGTCGGCGCATATTTCGAGCTCGGCATGATCTTCGTCGCCGCAGCCGTGCTGTGCATTCCGGCGCTGGTCGCGCTGGCGTTCATTCGGCCCGAGGAGATCGACTATGCCCGTGCGCGCAACGCCAGGACCCGAGATCAAGCGCTGGAAATCGGACGCATTCTCGATCTGGGCAAGAACCACGGCCTTGTTCTCTTTACCGCGGCCATAGTGCTGTTTCAGCTCGCCGACGCCTCGATGCTGCCACTGATCGGGGAGGACTTGGCAAAAACGCAAGCGACCGGATCGTCGATTTGGATGTCCGGACTTATCATCATTCCGCAAATCGTCGTCGCCATTCTGGCGCCGTGGGTCGGCTATCACTCCGAGAAGCGCGGACGCAGGCCGCTGTTATTGATTGGCTTCGCAGTTGAACCGTTGCGGGCGGCATTGCTTGCCTTCAGTCACGATTACGCCTTCCTCGTCGTCGGCCAGCTATTGTCAGGCATTACCGGGGCCGTCATTGGCGTGTTGACCGTCCTTGTCGTCACCGATCTGACCGCCGGCACCGGACGATTCAACTTGGCGCAGGGCACCGTCGGCGCGATTAGCGGAATCGCCGCTTCGATAAGCACACTGGCCACCGGTTTCCTGTTTCAAGGAATCGGTACGACGGGCGGATACCTCGTGATCGCGGGCGTCGCCGCCGCCGCGACGGTCCTGATTGGGATGTTTGTTTCCGAAACCAAGCCCGCCGATTATGGCGAATGAGCCGATTGCCACCACCGCGCGATGTTCATTCGACCTTTATGTTGGCGGCTTTGATGATCGGCCACCACTTCTCGGCTTCGGATTTTTGAAACGCGGCAAATGCCGCCGGCTCCTGCAGATCGCGTGTCGCGACTTGTTGGCCCAGCTTGTTAAGCCTGTTCTTCACGTTGTCGTCGGCAAGTGCGGTGACGGCTGCCGCATTGAGTTTTGTGATGATATCCTTCGGGGTGTTCTTCGGCGCCCACATACCGAACCAGATCGAAGCGTAGTAACCGGGTAAGCCGGCTTCGTCGGTGGTCGGAACGTCGGGCAGGTTGGCCAGGCGGGTCTTGGACGGCACGGCGATCGCCCTGATCGTGCCGGCGAGCACCTGCGCGGTGAAATTCGACGATGGTTCGATCATCATGTCGATCTGGCCCGCCATCATGTCTTGCACCGCCGGCGCGTCGCCGCGGTACGGAACGAATTGAAACGTGGTGCCAGTCACGTTCTGGAATGAAATGCCGGCGAGATTTCCGGTCGACCCGGCGCCCGGAATACCGACGCTTGCCTTACCAGGATTGGCTTTGAGCCAAGCAATCAGCTCTTGCAGATTGTGCACGGGCAAGCTGTTCTTGACGCAAATGAGCAACGGCTCATATGCCAGTTCGGCGATCGGGGTCAGATCGCCCAGCAGATCGAAATCCAATTTGTAGAGGCCGCCGATCAGTACATGCGTCGTCAGGGTGCCGATGCTCAGCGTGTAGCCATCGGCCGGGGCGCGGACCACGCGGGTAACGCCGATACTTCCTGCGGCGCCGGTCAAGTTCTCAACGATCATGGTTTGGCCGAGCGCCTTGCTCATCGGGTCGGATAAAACCCGCGCCAGCACGTCGGTGGCGCCCCCGGCTGCGAACGGCACCACGATCGTGATCGGGCGCGTCGGATAATCGAGTGCAAAGGCCGAGCCGGAATAGCTACTCGCGGCAATAGCACCTGATGCCAGATGCAAAAATTTCCTGCGCGCCAGTCTCATGATGTTCCCTCCCCTGTCGATCGTGCTAGCCGCTCACTCCGGCTTGAGATTGGCAAACTTCACGACCTTGATCCATTTCTCGGTGTCGCCCGTGATGAACTTTGCGAAATCAGCCGGCGAGTTCGGCGGCATGACAAGACCACCGAGATCAAGCAACCGCGATTTTATCGTTGGTTCAGCAATCGCCTCATTGATCGACTTGTTGAGCAAGTCGACGATCGCGGTCGGCGTTTTCCTTGGCGCGCCGAAACCGATCCAGCCGAACGCTTCGTAGCCGGGCAGGAATTCGGCCATGGCCGGCACGCCCGGCAACATGTCCAAGCGCTCGGGCGTGGTGACCGCAAGCGCGCGAAGCTTGCCCGACCTGACCTGCGGCAAGGCGGTCGGCGTGACATCGAACATGACCTGGACCTGCCCGCCAAGCATATCGGTGATTGCCGGAGTGGAGCCGTGATAGGGCACATGCACGAGATCGAGGCCGGCCATAAACTTGAACAATTCACCGGCGACGTGCTGCGGGCCGCCGACGCCGGCCGATGCCATATTGATCTTGCCGGGATTGGCTTTGGCATACTTGATGAATTCCGGCACCGTCTGGGCCGGAAAGTTCGGCAAAACTTCCATGATCAGCGGAACGCGGAATACTCCGGCAATCGGCGCGATATCGCGCACGAAGTCGAACGGAAGATTGGGAAACAGCGCGGCATTGATCGTGTTTTGCGAATTGACCAGAAGCAGCGTGTAGCCATCCGGCGTCGCGCGCACGACCAGCTCGGTCGCGATATTGCCGGTCGCGCCCGGACGCACCTCGACGACAAATTGCTGTCCGAGATGTTGCGAAAGATATTGCGAGATGAGCCGGGCGGTGATGTCGGAAGAACTCGCGGCCGCCTGGCCGACGATCACCTGGACCGGGCGGGTCGGATAATCGAGCGCCATCGCGCTGCGGTGCGCGAAAGGCATCGCAGCGACGGCCCCACTTAACCTTAGAAAATCCCGGCGGTCCACAATTCACCCCTCATGTTGGCCGTCCTAGTGTGGTGGATTTGAAGTTCCTACGATTAAGCGGCTGGCTAGGCTAGGAACTTCAAATCCAAAACCCACACTAGAGTCATAACTTGCTAGTGTCCCTTTGATTCCGAAGTTCGCGTCAGAGGCGCCGCAAACACTTGCGAACTTCGGAATCGGGACAGTAGTGCCCCGGCACTTTAAGCTTAGCATCTTGCCGCAAGCTCGATATCGGGCAGATCAGCACGGCGCAAGCCGGCGCTGCAGCCGGGCTTCTCGCAAGAACAAAAACAGGCCGGTCATCACGACAATCGCCGACCCGACAAGCAGGCTTGCTGAAGGAACGTCACCCCAGATGAAAAATCCAAACATCAGCGCCCATACCAGCATGAGGTAATAAAATGGCGTCACCGCGGGTGCCGGCGCCAATTGCAAGGCCTTGGTCCAGAACCACTGGCCGATTGCATTGATAAACCCGCTGCCGAACAGCATTGCCGCGTCCGTCATGGTCGGCCAGCGCCAGCCGAACAGCAGTAGAAAGCTATGAAAGAAGGCGAGCACCGCCAATTGCCATAGCACGAGTGTATTGGCGGACTCGGTTCGCGTCATGCCGCGCACCGCAACAGTCACCGTGCCATACATGACGGCGTTGGTGAGCGCGAATAGCGCGCCGAGGGTGAGCGAATTGCTGCCGGGATTGGTCACGATCAGCACGCCGAGGAAGCCGATCACCAAGGCAGTCCCTCTGACGTAACCAGCCGGCTCGCGCAGCCAGACGATTGAGACTAAGGCGGCAAACAGCGGCGCCGAGAAGTTGATGGCAACCGCGCCGGCGAGCGGCATCAGGCTGAACGCCAGGAGCAGGCAAAGCTGCGAGATCGATTGCGAAAGGCCGCGCGCCAAGTGGTCGCGTGGACGATGAGTGGCAAACGCCGAGAGCCCGCTGACCGGCAAGATCACCGCCGCGCCAGCGGCAAGCGATGCGAACGACCGCAGGCATAGCACCTCGCCGACCGGATAAAGTCCCACCAGCCATTTGCTCGCCGCCGAGGCCGCGGCAAACAAAATCGTGGCGACGACCATGCAGATTATGCCGCGAGGCACATCGTCATTGCGGCCTTTGCCGTATTTGCGATCGATAGTGCCGGCCGCTGCTGCGGTTTGCCGCTTTTCGGCCGTTCGATCGTCCATTCCCAGACCGCGCTGTCAGCTTTGCCTACTGCGGTGGATTTGAAGTTCCTACAGTTTAGTCGGAGGCTTTCATAGGAACTTCAAATCCAAAAACCGCACTAGAATTATATAATTGCCAGTGTCCCTTTGATTCCGAAGTTCGCATAAGGGCGGGCCGACCAAGCGTGCGAACTTCGGAATCGGGACACTGGAGGATGATGCCATATGTCTCGTCCGTGACATACTTTTTCGGGGAAAACCGGCGTGACCTTGGCTCCGCATAACGGCGCGCGCAGACGGGAGGACCGCACAGGAACAATTGCTCAAGAGCAGGGTTCAGGAAAAGAGAGCCGGAACACGGCCCTTGAGAGGAGTGCCTTTCCCATGTGCGACTATAGTCTGCATCTCATCGCCTCGCGGCCTGCCAAGGTCGCGGACAAGCTCGTCTCCACCGACTTCGTTAAGTCGATTACGCGCGGCTTTACCGAAGTCGGTCATCCCGACGTGGCGGTCTGCTTGCTCCCCGGCACCGAAGTCGCTTTCGATGATGACGTCCAATATGACCGTGCTTTCAGCATGTTTGGCAAAGCGCGCGTCGAACATCGCGTGGCCCGTTTTCGCCAAGTGAACATGGACGATCCTCATGTCCATCACGATGCGCTGGAATTCCC
>JBASAH010000069.1:0-6213 GCA_049650505.1 Xanthobacteraceae bacterium | reverse complement strand
TCCGCCGCCAGCTTGCGAGTGCTGCGGGCGCGCCGCAGGCCGGCGCGGAGCTACTGACGGCAGCGCTCGACCTCGTTTCGGATAAGGTTGTGGATAGCGGTCGCCTCGCGGCGTAGCGGAGCGGTTTGAGCCGCGTCCAGCGCGCGCAAAACATGAAAGTAAAATGTTGCTCGGCGTTCCATTAAACGAGCTCCTTTGGCTCGCTCTTGCCATCGTCATTGCCGGGATCGTCACCGGGCTGCTTGCCGGATTGTTCGGTATCGGCGGCGGTGCCGTGATCGTGCCGGTACTGTACGAAGTCTTTCGGCTACTTGGCGTGCCCGAAGAGGTGCTGATGCAGCTTTGCGTCGGCACTTCGATTGCCATCATCGTGCCGACGACGATCCGCTCTTATCTCGCCCACCGCGAAAAAGGCTTGGTCGTTCCGCAGGTGATCCGGCTGTGGGCGGCGCCCGCAGTGCTCGGAGTGATCTGCGGCGCCATCATCGCGGCCTTCGCACCCGCGGCCGTGTTCAAGATCGCCTTTGTCGTCATCGCAGCTTTCATCGCAATCAAATTTCTGTTTGCCGGGGATCGCTGGAACCTGGGCGAAGAGCTGCCCGGCACCGTGCTGATGAGCGTCTACGGTTTCGGCATCGGCCTTGCCGGGTCATTAATGGGCGTGAGCGGCGGCTCGCTCTCCAATATCGTTTTGACGCTTTACGGCAAGCCGATCCATAACGCCGTTGCCACTTCCGCCGGATTGGGTGTGCCGATCACGATTGTCGGCGCGCTCGGCTATATCGCCGCCGGATTGCCGCATGAGGCGCTGCTGCCGCCGCTCTCACTGGGTTTTGTGTCGCTGATCGGCTTGGCGGTGATGGCGCCCTTGTCAAGCTTGACCGCGCCTTACGGCGCTCGGCTCGCCCACAAAATGTCGCGCCGCACGCTCGAAATCACCTTCGCGAGCTATCTGCTGCTCATATCGTTGCGCTTTGTCGTCAGCTTGTTCTGAGTAGCGCGCGTTTACCGATAGCCTTTAAGCATCAGCCGGTCGCCGCTGACCTGCCAGCTTTGCAACCGGTTGAGAAAGCTCATGCCGAGCAAGCTTGTACGCAGCTGCCCGGGCTGCACCACCAGCGCCTCCACCGAACGTTCCTCGAGTTCCCCCATCGCAATGCGATCGAGCGTGACCGGCGCGGCGCGGGCGCGCCCGTTCGCTGTCTCGATGCTGACCGTATAGTTCAGCAAAGCGAGCGGCAGGCCGGCGGCTTTGGCATCGTCGGGCGTAAGGACGACCGAACTGGCGCCGGTGTCGACGACCATGTGCACCCGCGCTCCGTTGATTTGGGCGGAGACCGCGAAATCTCCGGCGCCGGTACGCGCCACCTCGGCGGTGCGGCCGTGCGAGATCACGTGGCCGGGGATCAGTTCCGCCAGGACTCGGTCGGCGACTTGATGCACCTCGTAGCGGTAGGAATATCCAATCACCAGGACGAGCCCGATCACCGCCCATAACAGCGCGCCCATGATCGCTTCGGTGAAACGGCCGCGGAAGATCGTAAAAAGAGCCGCCCCGAGGAAAATCAAAATCGCAAGCTTATAGGCCAGCGAGCCGAATTCGTCGGTCGACAATGGCCCCACCGTGCCGGCGCCGTGTTGCGCGGCTAGCACCAGAATGGCGACGACCAGCCCGAGCAAGAGAAGCCACAGCAGGCGCTGGCGCACGGCTAACCTCTAGTCGGTATCGTTGCGCTGCCGCTCACATCGGCGCGCGCGGACGATTGCGTTTAACGGGCTCGTCTGCCGGCGCCAGCCGCTACTGGTCAGTGCGAGAAGCACGGGCATGCGGAATCACGAATCAAGATAGACGGGCGAGAGCGGAACGCAATCCCTTCGCGGTCCATTTGCTCCAACTCATCCAGAGTAAATTGTCCGCGTCCAGCGTTGATAATTTCTCAACTGCGCGAGTGGGCCGATCCAGCCGACCGGACCGCAGGTGAACCTGCCCACCTTGGTCCTGTGACGTTCTGGCGAGCCGGATTGCCGCGCGCTAAGGTCGGCAGCGTCGATCGAAGGGTAATGGCAATGAAACTTTACGATGGCGGCCGTGCTCCCAATCCGCGTCGCGTACGCATCTTTCTCGCCGAGAAGGGAATCACCATTCCGACCGAACAGGTGGACCTCGGCGCATTGCAGCAACGCACCGAAGCCTATACCGCAATCAACCCGATGCAGCGGGTGCCGGCCCTGGTTCTCGACGACGGCGCCGTGATTGCCGAATCCATCGCCATCTGCCGTTATTTCGAGGCGCTGCAGCCGGATCCGCCGCTATTCGGTGTCGGCCCGCTCGAGAGCGCGCTCGTTGAAAT
This sequence comes from Xanthobacteraceae bacterium, assembly GCA_049650505.1. Lineage (GTDB taxonomy): Bacteria > Pseudomonadota > Alphaproteobacteria > Rhizobiales > Xanthobacteraceae > BOG-931. The sequence goes on along the minus strand of JBASAH010000069.1, from coordinate 3,862 downwards.
GTGGAATCGCCGCGCCGAACTTCATCTGCTGTTTCCAGTCGCCAGCGTGTTTCAGCATCTGCATCCCGCCATGAGCCGGATGGTGGATCCGCAGGTGCCGGCATGGGGCGAGGCCAACAAGCCCCGCGCGATGCAATTTCTGGAATTTATCGACCGCGAGCTGAAAGACCGGCCTTATGTCGCCGGCGCGGATTACACCGTGGCCGACATCACAGCCTTGGTCGCCGTCGACTTCATGCGGGTATCGAAGCTTGCCGTGCCGGACACACTCGGCAATCTGCAGCGCTGGCATAAAGCGGTTTCGGGGCGCCCGAGCGCGGCGGCGTAGGGCTTAGCGAGCCGCTCGCGGAGCGATATTGGCGATCCCGTAGCCATCGTTCGAGGTCGCAACGCCAGGCCGGGTGGTAAGAAACACAATCCCAATCAGGCCAATCGCGGCATAGAGTGCCGCGCAGGTCCAGATGCTACGAGTATAATTGCGCATCGCATCGCCCTTGATCTGCAGTCGCTCGGCCTAACGCCAATCACGACGGGCAGGTTCCACAAGACTCTCATACGGCGCCGAAAAAAAATGATTCGGCGCCTTCCGGCATCTATGTGCATCGGCAAAACGACTTCCGCAGTGACGAAAGTCACAAAGCGCCACGAACGGATTGATTGTCCCCGGCATTAGCCTTCACGCTCGCGCGCCTTTGCCGCGCGCAACAAGTGGCGATAGGTGCCGTCAAAAACCGTATCGCTGCGTGACGTCCAAGTGGTATCCGCCGCGAGCGTGGGGCGGCTGCCGTGGATGCGGCGGCCCCGGATTTCGCGCTCCGCGACTTCTTCCTCATCCATTGCCACCAGTGTGAAGTCAGCCGTCACCGGCAAAATCAAAATCTGCAGCATTGGCTCACCGGGCCGAAAGATGTGGGTGTGCCCCTCGACCGGCGTTTTGAAAACGACGAACGAAATCATCGGCCACCATTCGGTGCGCAACAGCGCCGGAACGGCGATCGGAACGGTGTCGGTGGGATCGGTATAGAATCGCGGATGAGGTTCGGTGCGCACAGCCCAGTCTTTTCCGACTTTCAGATCGAGCAGCAGCTGATAGGTATAGTAATCCTGACCGAAGCTGCGGAACGGCGGCCACATCAGATCGCCGCTGTCTTCGGGATGCGGTCCGAAGTCTCCGTCAAGGACGAGTTTGCCATCTTTCCTGCTGACCCGAACTTCGTTGTCATGCGGGTAGAAGACTTCGATGCCGTATTGCGCGCCTTCGGTGAAGGGCACGCAATGCCAAGCGTATTCCTGCGCGCCGTCGGTGCGCGGTTCGGGCTGCCCCGCCCAGCCCGGCATTTCGAGCTTGGTCCGCCGTGGTGCGAGCTTGGGATTCACCAGCCGGAATTTGACCTCTTGCATCGTGCCCGTCCCGATTGTGATTGTGGCTTTAAATTCAATCCTCGTCGCGGCCCAGGCTAGAAAGTCCGGCCGCCGATCAAGAGTTCCCGGGCCGTTCCTGGTGCCCCTGGCGGAGGCCGCTATTGGACGTTGCGCCGGGCGCTTTGCCGATTGGCCGCCCTCTGTTTAAACGGCGGCGAAAGCTGCTATCAATTGGTTGCGCTTGCGCCGGCGCGCCAGCCGCGACGCAAGATCTGTTCATGCGCTCCGCTGAAGTCACACTGTAGGAGATTCCGGTGTCCTCATTTCGTCCATTCGCCGGCGTGCTAGGCGCGGTGCTGCTGCTCGCCGCCTCGGCGGCTGCGGCCGAGGATTGGCCGACCCGGCCGATCAGGGTCATCAGTCCATTTCCTGCCGGAAGCGCCTCCGACACCACAGCTCGCGTTGTCCTCGACAGCGTCTCCAAGTTCGTGGGCCAGCCAATGGTGATCGAGACCAAACCCGGCGCCGGCGGCATCGTCGGCTTCGCCGACGTCGCCAAAGCCGATCCCGACGGCTACACGTTTGTGACCAGCTCAACCTCACTAGGCACCGGCTCTGTTTTGCATCGTCACCTGCCGTACGATCCGTTGAAGGATTTCGTGCCGGTGGTGATGTTCGGCGTTCAGCCGAACGTGCTGGTCGCCTCGAAAGAGAGCGGGTTCAAGACCGTTGCCGATCTGGTTGCCGCAGCCAAGGCGAAGCCCGGTGCGCTGACCTTTGCCTCGGCGGGTATCGGCTCGTCGTCACATATGGCCGGCGAGCGGTTGCGGCTTGCCGCCAATATCGATGTGCGGCATGTGCCGTTTCGCGATGGCGGGCTCACCGAAGTGATGGCCGGCCGCATCGACTACTATTTCATCCCGCTGGCGGCCGCGGCGGCGGCGCTGGGCAGCGGCAAGCTCACGGTGCTTGCGGTCAGCTCGCCTAAACGCGTTGCCTTGTTGCCGGACGCACCATCGATTGTCGAATCCGGTTATCCGAACGCCACCTTCCGCTTCTGGGTCGGATTATCGGCACCAGCGAAAACGCCGCGGCCGATCGTCAGTAAATTGCACGATGCGACCGAAAAGGCGCTGCAGGATCCCGGCTTGAAAGAACGGCTGGCGAAGCTTGGCGTCGAGCCGGAGCCGATGAGTGTCGACGCATTCGGCAAATATGTCAGAGACGACATCGCCGCTTCCGCGCAGCTCGCCAAAGAAGCGCATATCGAGCCGCTTGATTAGACTTTTAGTTCATCGGTTTAACAGCGCGACCAGGCTCGACGTATCCCAGCGCTTGCCGCCCATCTTCTGAATTTGCGAATAGAACTGATCGATGAGCGCTGCGACCGGCAGATGCGCGCCGTTGCGACGCGCTTCCGATAGGCAGATGGAAAGATCCTTGCGCATCCAGTCCACAGCGAAACCGAAATCGAATTTGCCGGCGACCATGGTTTTGTAGCGATTCTCCATCTGCCAGGACTGCGCGGCGCCTTTGGAGATCGTGGCGATCAGTGTCTCGACGTCGAGCCCGGCCTTCATGGCGAAATGCAAGCCCTCGGCCAGGCCCTGCACCAATCCGGCGATACAAATCTGGTTCACCATTTTGGCAAGCTGGCCCGAGCCGGAAGCGCCCATCAAGTTGCAGGCGCGGGCATAGGCGGCGATCACCTTTTCGGCGCGTCCGAACGGGCCCTGATCGCCGCCGCACATCACCGTGAGCACGCCATTTTCGGCGCCGGCCTGACCGCCTGAAACCGGCGCATCGACAAAGTCGAAGCCTCGGTTTTTCGCTTCGCCGTAAAGCTCGCGGGCGATTTCAGCGGAGGCGGTGGTGTGGTCGACCACAACGGCCCCCTTGCGCACCCCGGCAAAGACGCCGTCTTTCCCAAGCATAACTTCGCGCAAATCGTTGTCGTTGCCGACGCAGGTCATGACGAAGTCCTGGCCCTCGGCGGCCTGCCGCGGCGTCGGCGCGCTTTTACCGCCGTGCTGGCCGACCCATTTTTCGGCCTTGGCAGAGGTCCGGTTGTATACCGTGACGTCATGGCCGCCTTTCGCCTTGAGATGCCCCGCCATCGGGTAGCCCATCACCCCGAGCCCGACGAATGCGACCTTTGCCATTGTCTCCTCCACGCACGATATTGATCCTGCGCCGCCCTCATGGCCTGGCCGATGCGGGCACGTCAACAGCGCTCGCGCCAGATTGACCCCGCCAGCGGCTGGCCTATCTAGGGTTTTGCTGCTTCGGTGATCCGCTCATGGCTCTTTCGAAAGACGACGTTCTCGCCGCGCTCGGCAAGATTTCGAGCCCGGACGGCGTGCCGCTGCCGGCAACGGGCAAGCTTTCGGAGATTATCGTCGCCGATGGCAAAGTGTTCTTCTCGATCACAGTGGATTCCGCTGCCGTCCAGCAATGGGAATCGGTCCGCGAGCGCGCCCAACAAGCCATTCGCGCGCTG
>JBASAH010000068.1:0-9697 GCA_049650505.1 Xanthobacteraceae bacterium | reverse complement strand
CTGCTCGTCCGCGGAGATTACCGGACTGCGCACGAGCCGCGTCAGGTCGGCGCTCTCGGCAACGAGCGCGTCGAACCGGTCGAGTTCGTTCTGCACCGCATCGATCGCATTCGCCTCGACCCCGAGGTCGAATAGAGCGGTCGCATAGCGGCCAGCCACGCCGGATCGAATGGGTTGTTCGCCTGCCAAAATATGTGCTCGCTGCGGATACTCGTCGGCAGTGTTCTTGAGCTTTTCCGCAAGACCCGCAGCCGTCGCGCATCTCGGCACAAGCCACTGGCACACAAGCGGAATTCAAAAGGGACTTTCGTGGCCGGAAGCGGCATGCGCCGCGTCCGGAAATCGTCGGGTTGCTAACATGAAGCGAAATGCTGCGCAACAACGGGGGGCTGCGCCGGATAGGCCACGGCGTGCACGACCGAATACGGGGCAATGACTGAGCAGGTGCCAAGACAGCGCGCGGAGGTCCTGCTATCACCCGCCGCGGAAAGGCGTCAGTGACAATGACTAATCGTCCCGCAAAATCCGCATACCGCAAATCCACCCGCCGCAAAGCCGCTAGCGGCAAATCTGCCAGCATAAAGTCTGCCAGCACCAAATCGGCTGCTGCTAAGGCAGTGATGCTACCGACCGACCGGATCGTCTATTCGCCGATCCCGGATCGTCCGCCGCTGCAATTGCCGAATGGCGCCCGCATGGCGGTCTGGGTCGTCATCAATGTCGAGGAATGGGATGCGACTCAGCCGATGCCGCGGACCGTGCTGACGCCGCCCGCCGGCGGCTCGCCGATGCCGGACGTGCCCAACTGGGCCTGGCACGAATACGGCAACCGCGTTGGCTTTTGGCGCTTCGTCGAAGTGTTCGACGAGTTCGCGATACCCGGCGTCATTGCGATCAACGGCTCGGCGCTCGCCGCCTATCCGGCGATCGTGCGCGCGGCGGTCGAGCGCAATTGGGAGTTCATGGGCCACGGTTTCACCCAGCGCAACCTACAGAAGGTTCCGGACGAACGCGCCGATATCCGCAAAGTACACGCGGTCATCGCCAAGGCGACCGGCAAGCCGCCGCGCGGCTGGCTCGGCCCCGGCCTCACCGAAACCTGGCAAACACCGGATGTGCTGGCCGAAGAGGGCTACGACTACGTTGCCGACTGGGTGCTCGACGATCAGCCGGTCTGGCTGAAGACGCGCGGCAAACCGATTCTCAACCTGCCCTACACGCAGGAATGCAACGACGTCGCCATGATGCTGATCCAGCACCACAAAGCCTCCGAATATTGCGAGCGAGCGCTCGACCAGTTCGAGCAGATCTATGCCGATTCCGCAGGCTCGGCGCGGATCATGGCCTTGTCGATGCACCCTTACATCATGGGGGCGCCGCATCGGGTGAAATATCTGCGCCGCATTTTCGAAGTCATTCGCAAGAAACGCGATGTGTTGTTCTGGACCGGCGCGCAGATCGCGGATTGGTTCATGGCCGCCGGCCCGAAAGCTCCGTGAGAAATCCCGACCGCGTAGTGACCGCCTCGCGGCACGTCGATATCGGCGCACGGGTCATGCTCGTCGTCTTGGGCTTGATCTGGGGCATTACCTGGCCGGTGATGAAGATCGCGCTCAATGAAATCCCGCCGCTCACCATGCGCGGGACCACCGCGGTTTTGGGCGCCGTGATCTACTACATGCTCTGCGTAGTCATGCGCCGCAGCTTGCGCATTCCCTCGCTGAAGGCTTGGGCGCATGTGCTGGTCGGATCGCTCCTCAATATCGTGGCGTTCAGCCTGTTCAGCGCGTTTGCCCAGCTTGCGGCGACAACTTCGCGCGTCGCAATTCTCGCCTACACAATGCCGATCTGGGCGGTGTTGCTGGCTTGGTGGTTTCTCGGCGAACGGCCGAACCGCGTGCAAGCGCTGGCGCTCCTACTCTGTGCGATCGGTCTCGCCATCCTCATCTATCCGCTGGCGGCAAACGGCATTCCGCTCGGCATTCTGTTTGCGCTTGCGGTCGGCGTGTGCTGGGCGGGCGGCACGGTTTATTTGAAATGGGCGCAGATCGACGCGGATCAGATGGGGGTGGGAAGCTGGCAGATGACGATCGCCGCCGTCATCCTCGTTGCGGCTATGCTGCTGTTCGACGGCCGGCATTTTAGCGGCGCGCATCTGGACGGTTATCTGGCGACGGCCTGGACCGGCATTGCGAGCAACGGGGTCGCCTATGCGCTGTGGTTCACCGTGGTGCGGCGGCTGCCCGCAGTCACCGCATCGCTCGGCGTACTGACGTCGCCGGTAGTCGGCGTCATCGGCTCGTTTCTCATGCTCGGTGAGGTGCCGACCGTTGCCGACATGATCGGATTTGCTCTGATCTTTATCGCGTCGGTCTGCGTGTTGCTGACGCGGCAGACCGTCGTGGAGACCGTCTCGCAGCCCACGTGATCGGATTGAAGCCTGAAAATCGTTATGGCTTGGCTGCCCTCGCAAGTTCGGCGACCCGCGCCGCCATCGGGCTCTGCGGATCGGACAGCGGGTCGATCACGGTGAAATGGTTGGTACCGTCGAATTCCTGGTAACGCGCCTGAGCGCCGGCTTGCCGCCAGGCCTGCGCGATCGTCCGGCTCTGCCGCTTGAACTCGTTTGATTCGAGCCCGCCGACCGCAGCATCGAACAAGCGGCCGCTCGCCACCGGCCAAAACAGCGGCGAAACCTTGCCTGCTTTGGCAGCATCAAGTTGCAGATCTTGATTGACGCTGGTGCCAATCAGCGGCGCCAGATCGAACACGCCGGAAATCGAATATGCCGCCGGTATGAGATCCTCCGGCGCTTTCGGATAAAGCTCGCGCCACTCGGTCGCGAGCAGGGCCGCAGCGAGGTGCCCGCCGGCCGAATGGCCATACACCATCATGCGCCGGCTGAATCGGTGCCACAGATACGCGCACATGCGGCGCATCTGTTCGATGATATCCGCAATGGTGACGTTAGGGCACAGATCGTAGCCGACAACGGCGACGGAGATGCCCCGCTCGTTGGGCCCGCGCGCCATGTGGCTGAACATTGAAGGGTCGAGCGAGCGCCACCAGCCGCCATGGATGAAAATCGCCAGCGGCGCATCGTCCTCCTTGGCGGCCAAGAAGAGATCGATCATCTGGCGCGGCGTGCTGCCGTAGGTCAGGCCAAGCTCGGCGCGATCGTTCTTGAGCATCTCGGCGCGGTAAAGCTCCGCTTCCAGCGCCCAGCGCGCGAAAATCTCGGGATGCTCGGGGACGCGGGCGCGATTGTTATATTCGGCCTCGTAATCGATCGCGGGCACCCGGCGCCTCCATTGGGAGTATTGTTGGACTACCGTTTGGCGAATGGCGACGGCAATTGCCGCCAAATCTGCTGCAAATCTGCTTTATGTCCGCCACGGTGGCAAGTTGGCACTGGAGCCTGCCGCCAAACGGCCGGCGACCCAACTAGCGAAATTCGAAGACAGTTTCCGCCAGCAACGCAGCCCGGTAAAAGGAGCGGTAAAGGGAACGGCAAAGTACGCGGCATGAGAGTCGACGGCAAATCGATGCGCAGCATTTGGCTGGAGCCGGACGGCTGGTCGGTCGGGATTATCGATCAGACCGCGCTGCCGCATCGGCTGACGACTGCGCGGCTCATCGACCTGAAAGATGCAGCGCACGCGATTAGCGCGATGCTGATCCGTGGCGCGCCGCTGATCGGCGCAACTGCTGCGTACGGAGTTTGCCTGGCGCTGCGCGCCGACGCGTCCGACGAGGCGCTGGAGCGGGCCTGCGCCACCTTACTGGCGACACGGCCCACTGCCATCAATCTCAAATGGGCGCTCGACGAAATGGTCGCGGCAGTGCGCAACCGCGCGCGCGACGAGCGCATAGCGGCGGCTTATCGGCGCGCCGCAGAAATCTGCCAACAGGACATCGCGATCAATACCGCGATCGGACGAAACGGGCTGCCGCTCATCGAAGCGGTTGCCCGGCGCAAGCAACCAGGCCAGCGGGTTAATGTGCTGACGCATTGCAACGCCGGCTGGCTGGCGGCGGTCGATGTCGGCACGGCTACAGCGCCGATCTATCTGGCGCACGATAAAGGCATTGCCGTCCATGTATTCGCCGACGAGACCCGCCCGCGCAACCAAGGCGCGTCGCTGACCGCCTGGGAACTCGGCCGACATGGCGTAGCGCACACGGTGATTGCCGATAATACCGGCGGGCATCTCATGCAGCATGGACTGGTCGATCTGGTGATTGTCGGAACAGATCGAGTCACCGCCGCCGGCGACGTCTGCAATAAGATCGGAACTTACCTGAAAGCGCTCGCCGCGCGCGACAACAACGTGCCGTTTTACGTCGCGCTGCCGTCACCGACCATCGACTTTTCGATAAGCGACGGCCTTGCCGAGATTCCGATCGAGCAACGCGGCGCCGACGAAGTAGCAACGATGACCGGCCGTACCGCCCAAGGTGGCATTGCAACTGTGCGTATCGTTCCCGACGGCTCGCCGGTGGCCAATTACGGCTTCGACGTCACGCCGGCGCGCTTGGTGACCGGACTGATTACCGAACGCGGCGTGATTGCCGCTTCGCGCAGCGCGCTGGCCAGGGCTTTTCCGGAACGCGCCGGCGCGGAAGAATGACGAGAGTGAGTTTAGGAGTATGTTGCGTGCGTAAGCCGCCTGTCCGCCGCTTTCCAACCTGCCGCTTACCGGAATCCTCACCATGAACGTTCCGCCCAATGTGTTGGCCAGCGTAACCTCCGCGGACGCAAGCCAGGCGCCCTCCACTGCCCTGGTCGATGGCCGGCAATCTCCGGCGGCTCTGGCGATTGCGCGCGGCACCGCGCGATATCTGCACGCGCTCGGCTATTGCGTGGTCAGCGAATTGCCGCTGCCGTCAGGGCGCCGGGCCGACTTGGTCGCGCTCGGCGGTGACGGTGAAATCATCATCGTGGAGATAAAATCTTCGGTTGCCGACTTCCGCGCCGATCAAAAATGGATGGATTATCGGCGGCATTGCGATCGGTTGTTCTTCGCCACGCACGCTGATGTGCCCTGCGATATATTCCCCGCCGATGCCGGCTTGATCGTCGCCGACGCATTCGGTGCTACGATAGTCTGCGAGGCGCCGGAGCAGCGGATCGCCGCCGCGACGCGTCGATCGGTGATGCTGCGCTTCGCGCATGCCGCAGCCGTACGTCTGCAGGCGCTTGCCGATCCGCAAGGACCTTATAACGCGGAGCTATAGTCAGCCACGCGAAGCCGCGCGGACGCGAAGCTTTTCAGAGGAAAGACGAACTATTTCGGGGCGCGTTTGGCCAGGATGCGCTGCAGCGTGCGCCGGTGCATGTTGAGGCGGCGGGCAGTTTCCGAAACGTTGCGGCCGCATAACTCGTAAATGCGCTGGATATGCTCCCAGCGGACCCGGTCGGCCGACATTGGATTTTCCGGGGGCTCGATCTTTTCGTTGTCGATCGCGAGTAGCGCCGCCGCCACGTCGTCGGCATCGACCGGCTTAGCGAGATAATCGACCGCGCCGAGTTTCACCGCGTTTACCGCGGTGGCGATATTGCCATAGCCGGTGAGAATGATGGCGCGGGCTTCCGGGCGCCGCTTCTTCATGGCCGAGATGACGTCAAGACCGTTGCCATCGCCGAGCCGCATGTCGACGACGGCAAAGGCAGGCGCGGCTTTTTCAACCTGTAAGAGCCCATCGCTCACCGATTCGGCCGTCGTCACCATAAAGCCGCGGCCTTCCATGGCGCGGGCGAGACGCTGGAGAAACGACTTGTCGTCCTCGACAATCAGTAGCGAACGCTCGCTCGGCAGCGAGCTGGTTCCGGCATCGTTCATCGCAATTCCAGTTCGTTCAACCACGCCATTAGGCAACGCTATAATCCGCTACTTACAGTTAAGAAGCGACAGCCGTCGCCTCAAGTGGGGGTGCCACCAGCGGCCGTTCAAAATCTTCCCGGTTCCAGGTCACGGTGATCGTGGCGCCGTGCAGCGGCGGCGCTTGGTTGATGAGCGAGAGCTTGGCGCCGGAGCGTTCCAAAAGCGTCTTGGCGATAAAAAAGCCGAGTCCGAGACCGAACAGTGCGGTTTCATCGGCCGTCGAACCGCGGGGGCCGGGCCGCCGATGTGTGACATAGGGAGCGCCGAGGCGATCGACGACTTCGGGAGCGAAACCAGGTCCATCATCGCTGATCGAGATGCTGACCTCTTCTACTGTCCATTGGGCGGCAATCTCGACCCGGGTATGGGCAAAATCGACCGCGTTCTCGATCAAATTACCGAGCCCATAGCGGATCGCAGGATTGCGCGCCCCTGCCGGCTCGCCGGCGCGATTGGGCGGGTAAGCCACAATGATCGAAACGCCAAAATTACGATGCGGCGCCACCGCTTCCTCGATCAGGGCCGATAGCGGCAAGCGGTCGAACGGCTCGCCGGCGGGAAGCTCGGTGATTTTCGCCAGAATCTCCCGGCAGCGCTGGGCCTGCTCGCGCAAGAGCTTGACGTCGTCGGCGTAGGGCGAGTCCTTTTCGAGGGCGCGTTCGATCTCGCGGATCACGACGGTGATGGTCGACAGCGGCGTGCCGAGCTCGTGCGCTGCCGCCGCCGCAAGCCCATCAAGTTGCGAGAGATGCTGTTCGCGCGCCAATACCAATTCGGTGGCCGCCAATGCATCGGAAAGCTGACGCGCTTCCTCGGCGACCTGCCACGTGTAAACGCCGATATAGCCAATCGCCAGTAGGATCGAGAGCCAGACGCCCACCATGTAGATTTCAGGAAGCTCAAGCGGGTTCTCGGAATCCCAAGGCAGATCGTAATGCAGGAACACGAGCATGGTCGCGCAGAACATCGCAAACGTGCCGATCAGCAGCGTCATGCGTGGCGGCAGCGCCGTGGCCGAAATCAGGACCGGGCCGAGGAGGAGGAATGCAAAGGGATTTTCCAACCCGCCGGTGAGGTAGAGCAGCGCTGCCAATTCGGCGATGTCGAAGGTGAGGAGCCAAGCGGCCCGATCCGGCTCAAGCCATTGAGTCTGCCGGAAGCTGACGCGCAGCGCGACGTTCAAGACCGCCGCCAGCGCAATCACGGCAAGGCAGGCCCAGATCGGAACTTCGAATTCCAGGCCGAAATGCACCACCACAACGGCGGCCAATTGGCCGCAAACCGCGAGCCAGCGCAGCCGGATCAGCGTATCCAGCCGCACGTTCCGCGGGCGCTCATGAGTTCGTGGCAGACCAAACATGCGGGTAATGTAACGTTGCGGCGCAGCGTCGCCAAATGCGCTAGTGCGGTGGCTTTGAAGTTCCTACAGTTCGGTCGGAAGCTCTCATAGGAACTTCAAATCTAAAACCCGCACTAGAATTATATATTTGCTAGTGTCCCTCTGATCCCGAAGTTCGCATGAGGGCGGCCCTACAAAGCGTACGAACTTCGGAATCGGGACACTAGCGCTCGACGCGCAAATGCGCGAAATTCAGTGTCCTAAGCTCCATCAGGAGTTATTGCGATGGCTTACGAACTCGACCAGTTCATCTCCGACTGCCGTTCCATCCTGGAACGCGATCCCGGCCCGAAAGGCCGTGAACAGGTGCGCAGCCAGCTCGAACGGCTCCTGCAAAATCCGGAGTTTGTTCACCGGCACTGCGAGCAGGCGCCGCGCGGATTGCATGTCCTTTACGAGGACCCCGAGCTTGGCTTTCAGGTGCTCGCGCACATCAATGACAATGCGCGAGTCTCACCGCCCCATGACCACGGCGATTCCTGGGCGATTTATGGCCAGGCCACGCACTACACCGAAATGACGGAATGGGAGCGCGAGGACGACGGCCGGGATCCGCAGCACGCCAAGCTAAAGCCGGTGAAAAAATACCGACTGATGCCGGGACAGGCGGGGATTTATCAGGATGGCAAAATTCATTCGATCGACTATCCCGATCACGCGCGCTTTGTTCGCGTCACCGGTACGAACCTGGATCGCATCGATCGCGTGCGCTTCGATCTGAACACCGGCGAAGTCAAACGGATGACGCCGCAGCAGGCGACGTGACCACGGCCGTCGGCCCCGCCGAGCTGCGGGGCATGTGCAATGACGGCGGCGAACTAGCGCTCATCGACGTGCGCGAAGAGTTGATCTATTCGCAAGGCCACCTCTTGCTGGCGCGTTCGACGCCGCTCAGCCGACTGGAATTGAAATTCGCCCAATTGGTGCCGCGGCGCGCGACGCGGATCGTGCTGTGCGACGATGGCGACGGCCTTGCCGAACGCGCGGCAAAAGTTCTGGCGCGCAACGGCTATTCCGATCTGCGCATCCTCGCCGGCGGCGTGACAGCCTGGGCGAAGGCCGGCTTTGAGCTGTTCACCGGCGTCAATGTGCCGAGCAAAGCATTCGGCGAATTCATCGAACATGAGCAGGCGACGCCCAGCATCGCGGCGGAAGAACTGGCGACGCTGCTGCGCGGAGACGCCGATCTCGTCGTCCTCGACAGCCGGCCATTCGATGAATATGCGCGGGTCTCTATTCCGAGCGCGACCAATGTGCCCGGCGCCGAGCTCGTGCTGCGCGCGCGCGATATCGCGCCCTCTGCAGACACATTGGTGGTGGTCAATTGCGCCGGCCGCACCCGCAGCATCATCGGCACGCAATCCCTGATCAATGCCGGCCTGCCGAACAAGGTCGTCGCACTGCGCAACGGCACCATGGGCTGGAGTCTGGCCGGATTTTCCTGCGAAAGCGACCGAGACAAACGTGCGCCGACCGTTTCGCCGGAAAAATTGGATTGGGCGAAGCGTGCCGCGCGGCGTGTGGCGCAAGCATGCGGCGTCGCAACCATCGATTGGGCAAAGCTCGACGCCTGGCGAGCGGATGCAGACCGCACGCTGTATGTGTTCGACGTCCGCGATCCGGCCGAATACCAAGCCGGTCACGTCGCCGGCGCGGTTTGCGCGCCGGGCGGCCAATTGGTGCAAGCGACCGATCAATATATCGGCACGCTGGGTGCGCGCATCGTGCTGACTGACGATCTGGAAGTCCGCGCCGCCATGACCGGCTCCTGGCTGCGGCAAATGGGTTTTGCCGGCGTCTATATGCTGGCCGAGGCCGGCCCCGAGATCGGCTGCCCAAAGCTCCCAATTCTTGAAAGCGACACGCACCCGGAGGCTGCGATCGACTGCCCTGCGCTGGCTGAATTGCTGTCGCGAAATGCCGCGACGGTGATCGATCTTTCACTGAGCCGGAGTTATCTCTCCGGGCACGTTCCCGGCGCCTGGTTTGCGATCAGAACGCGGCTTGGGCAAGCGCTGAAGAAAATCCGCGTCGACGGCACGCTCGTGCTCACATCGGAGGATGGCACGCTGGCAGAGCTTGCGGTCAGCGAAGCCGCGAGCGTGAGTAATCAGCCGGTGTGCTTTCTAAAAGGCGGCAACGCAGCCTGGCGCGCTGCCGGCCATCCATTCTCGGCCGAAGCGAGGATGGCCGACGAGGCCGTCGATCAATGGCGCAAACCCTACGAGCGCTTCGGCGACACCAAAGCAGCGATGCAGGACTATCTGGCCTGGGAAGTGGATCTTCTGCCGCGCATCAAACGCGACGGCTTATTGCAATTCGAGCGGTTCAGGCCGCGGCCTGCAGCAGAAGCTCGCTGAGGCGCTCCGGCATATCGATCATTACGTCATGGCCGCGCGGTACGTCGTAACAG
>JBASAH010000067.1:0-4373 GCA_049650505.1 Xanthobacteraceae bacterium | reverse complement strand
GGGCATGCGCCGCACGGATCGGGCGCTTTGCCTGCTTGCCACGGCCAGGCGCCCGCTGCACGGTTGGCGCGGCCATCGTCAGCTACTGACCTGCTGCACCGCCTTGTACCGGTGACAGCTAACCAGGTGATCGTTGACCATGCCGACCGCCTGCATGAAGGCGTAAACGATGGTCGGTCCGCAAAACTTAAAATCGCGCTGCGTCAGTTCTTTGGCCATCGCGCGCGAGATCGCGGTCTCCGCTGGCACTTGCCGCACGCTGCGGTGGCGGTTGACCTTCGGCCGACCATCGACGAAATCCCACAGCAATTTCGAAAATCCTGGGCCTTTTTCCATCACATCGAGCCAGGCGCGCGCGGAGCGCACCGCGCCTTCGATCTTGGCGCGGTTGCGAATAATGCCGACGTCCTGCATCAACCGTTCAATTTTCGCCGGCCGGTAGCGCGCGATCTTTTCGGGATTAAAGTCGTCGAAGGTGCGGCGGAAATTCTCGCGCTTGCGCAGGATAGTGATCCACGACAAACCGGCCTGAAAGCCATCGAGCACGAGCTTCTCATAGAGCGCGCGGTCATCGTATTCCGGCACGCCCCATTCCTGATCGTGATAGGCGATGTAGAGCGGGTCCGCTTTAGGCCACGGACAGCGCACAAGAGTATCGGCCGGTGCTTGATCGCTCATTCGGCAGCCTTGATGTCGGGCAACGAAAACCGCGCCCAATCCGGTTTGACGAGGTGAATGGGCACGCCTCCTGCTGTGAGCGGCTCGGTTGCCTCGGCGATCCGATCGAGCCGGAGCAACGCAATGCCGCGGCCTCGCGCAGCGGAGCCCATAGTGCCGACTTGGCGCTCGCCCGCCGTGATAGCGACGCCATTTTCCGGGGCGCCGCCGTCATAACGTATCGGCACAGCGCGGGTGCGCGCGATGCCGCGATGCTCAATGCGCGACACCACCTCCTGGCCGACATAGCAGCCTTTGGCGAAATCGACGCCGCCGAGCTGATCCATATCGGCCTCGTGCGGAAAGGCATCACCATAAGCAAAATCGACTCCGCCGCGCGGTACGCCTAGCGCGATGCGGTGCGCTTCATAGTCGTCCGCTGTAACCAGGCTCGCGCCGATCTCGCCGGCCGCATCGGCGGCGCGATGCGGCGGAATCATTAAGCGCGCGCCCAGCGCCGGCAGACGGGGATCGGCATAGGACAAGCCATATTTGGCCGCAGGGGTGCCGTCCCAGACTGCGAGCACGCCAAGAATTTCTGAAAGATCCTCGATCAGCACTTTGGCGCGCAATTTATAGAGGTTGAGTTTGTCGAACAGCGTCGCGCCCAATGCGCGCGGAAAATCGAGAAAAAATCCACCGCCATCAGCGGCCGGCGCTTCGGCCACGAAGAAATCCGCAATGATCTTGCCTTGTGGCGTCAACAGGGCGCAGAACCGTGCCGTTCCCGGCGTCAGCGCGAGCATGTCGGCGGTGATAAGCCCGTGCAGGAATTTGCGCGCGTCATCGCCGATGACTTTGATGACTGCGCGGTCGGTAAGGAGGGCTGCTTTCATGGATTATGCCTAATTCGACCGCCAGCAGACCGCAAGCCGCCGGTCCGCTCCGCTCCCGGGCTGGGAGTGGGTCGGGCGTCGCGGCACCTAACCGTCGGCTGGCGCAATGACGAGTTCGGGTTAAATAGGGCTTGAACCTTACTGGCGCGACAGCTTGACCGAAAATTCGCCGTTGCGGATGCGCGCCCCGAGGTTCTCGGCATAACGCGCCGCCGGCTCTTCGCCATAAGTTGCGATCAGTTCGGCAAGGGCGAGGAACAGCGCGGTCTGGGTCAGGTAGTCGGCTTCGATGCCATCATGGACTGCCTCGGCCCAGGCGTCCTGGAGATAGCCCAGCGCCAAGCGCTTCTGATCGCCTTCAGCCAAAACTTCGCGAGGCGCAAGATTTTGCGGCGCTGTCGTCATCCGGGTCCCCTGCCCAAGACGACAAGTTTAGCACGGCTGTTGTGGCGATTTGAGGCCGAACCTTTGGGCAGGGTTAATGCAGATGCCGAGCTCTAGTTTGCGTAGCGCGCGGTGATATCGCGGGCGATCTTAGCGCCCTCCTCCAGATAGCGACGGATGACGATGTCGGCTGCTGGCGTGCAGCTGCGATAGGTTTGCTGAAAAACCCGATAGCCGCGATTGAAACTTCCAATCATCTGCTCGCGACGCGTTCCGCTCGGTGCCTCGGCGTCAATTAAAGCTTGCGCCTCGCTCCGCCATTTCTGGCCTTCATTGCTGTTGCAAATGGCGCGCAGGAAATGCAGTGCGCCGAGAATTTCGGACAAGCGCTGCAGGTCGCGGTCATAGGGGGCGGGCTGCTCTTGCAACGCTGGCTGCGCCGGCGCCGACGCTTGCGGCGGCAGTTTGGGCGTGGAAGGCGCCGACGGCCGCGGAGCTTGCCGGTATGGCGAACCCCAGCCGCCGCCCCAGTTGTTGCCCCAGCCATTGTTGCCCCAGAATTGCGCCCGCGCCGGTGCGAGGGCGAGACAGAGCGTAAGCGCAACGGCCGGGACCATGCGAAATGAGGGCATGGTGCCCAACATAATGCAGATGAAACGCGCGGCAAGCCTCATGATCGAGGGCGTTTATTGCGCGAGCGCGATGCGTTCGGCGGCGGCGGCGACGATCTGCGCGAGGCCTTCGGTCGTTTTTAGGTCCGCAAGCTCCTTGGGCTTTCGCCAATGTGCTTCGGCGAGTTCCTCGCTGAGCGAAATCTCGCCCTCGATCCAGCGCGCCGCGAAAGGCAGTATGACAAAATGGCGTTCAACGCGCCCCGCGGCGTCACGTGCGATCGCCTCACGAAATCCGACGAGTTCGATTGGCGCGATTACAAGCCCGGTTTCCTCCAGCACTTCGCGGATTACCGCCTCTTGCAACGTTTCGCCAAGCTCGACCACCCCACCGGGCAGGGTGTGCAGCCCGTGTGCCGGCGGGCGCGCTCGCCGCACGATCAACACCCGGTCGTCGCGGAATATCGCCGCGCTCACCGCCAGATATGGCCGCGTTGGATAAGTCCGCGTGGGCTCGCCGTCGCGCATTAAAGTCGGCTCCGGTCCGTCTTATATCAGGCTAGCGGATAGGTGAATTCGGCGAAGTAGGCCAACGAGGCAGCATGTGCGGACGTTACGTCATCTTCTCCACGCCGGAGGCGATCCGGGCGCTGTTCCGCTATGGCGAGCAGCCCAACTTTCCGCCGCGCTATAACGTAGCGCCAACCCAGCCGATCCCGGTCGTACGCCTGGTTGACGGCAAGCCGTCGTTTGCACTGATGCGCTGGGGCCTACTGCCCTCTTGGGTCGACGAGCCGAAGACCTTTCCGCTCCTGATCAATGCCCGCGGCGAATCGGTGCTCGACAAACCGGCATTTCGCAATGCCATGCGGCGGCGACGTTGTCTGATCCCGGCCGACGGCTTCTACGAGTGGCAGGCCGGCGCCGGCGGGCGAAAGCAAGCTTATTTTGTGCGCGCCAGAACAAGCGGCGAGGGGACGGCAACGCCGCTTGCCTTCACCGGCTTATGGGAGACGTGGACCGGGCCCAACGGCGAAGAGCTCGACACCGTCGCCATTGTCACGACCGATGCAAATCGGACCCTTGCGGCGATCCATCCGCGCATGCCGGTATTCGTGCCGCCGGAGGCTTTCGATCGTTGGCTCGATTGCGATGCCGTGCCGGCAGAAGAAGCCGCGTCGCTGATCAAGCCGGCGGACGATGCGCTGCTTGAGGCCTATCCGATTTCGTCGGCGGTCAATCGGGCAGCGAACGATTCCGAAACGCTGATCGCGCCTCTCTCCACGCAGACGCAGTCTGGTCCGCAACCGAGTTCCTCAAAGGCCAAGCCAAACAAAATCAAAAAATCGGACGATCAGCCAACACTGTTCTAGCTGCGGAATGGCCAATCGAATGATTGCTCGGCGTCATAACGGGTAATGCCGATATCGGCAGCTGCGCGATGATCGCTGGCCAGGAATTCGAACAGTTCTCGGCGCTGCCGACGGCGACTGCGCCAAGTGGCAACAGTGCGGAACAAGATAGGCAAGATGCTCAGGGCGTTTCGCCTCAGTGAGCGCCACGAGAACGAGCGCCGCTCTGTGAACGGCGACCCCGCTTCGGCAAAAATACGATCCGACATGATGCACTCCATCAGATATTTGCTTGCAATGTCGTCGCTTGATCGGGCCGAAGCCACCCGATTACTGCTTCGCATGCGACATTGTTCCGGGCGTGAACGGTGGTAGCTTCACGGCACAGCGGGGAGGGAAAAATGGCCGCCACAAATTTGACCAGGCGCGTGCTGCTGGCAGGAATGGCGGCGTCGCCGCTCGTCGGCCGGGCG
>JBASAH010000066.1:0-4727 GCA_049650505.1 Xanthobacteraceae bacterium | reverse complement strand
CGGTAGCCCGCCGTGCCATCGGTCGCGAGCTTGGCAAAAGCGGCGACGGCCGCTTGGTGCTTGCCCGCTTCGGCCAGCGTCACTGCTTGCTCAAAAGCCGCCCCGGACTGCGCCGCCTGCTTGGCTTGCCGCCACTCGTAACCGCGCCAAGCACCAACGCCGATGACGACCAAGACGCAAGCGGCGACAATATAATTGCCGTAGCGTTCCCACAGCTTTTTTAGCTGTTCGCGTCTTACTTCTTCATCGACTTCACGGAAAATATCGGTCACGCCATCGTCCCAGCCTACCCTATCTTTGTAGTGCCGCTTCTGACCCCGAAGTTTGCATCCGAACGCTCCGCAAACTTGTGCGAACTTCGGGTTCGCGGCACTAGTGTAATGTTGTGGCGCGAGCAAGGCAAAACGTAGCGGGAAGCCACCGCTTTAGCGTAGTGCGCTCCGAACCGGTGGGTTACGCGCGCGACGGACCCTTGCCGCGCTCCGGCAGCTTAGCGACCGCCGCTTGGCGCATGGGGTAGACGTGTTCCGCGGCTGGGAAGGTTCGTGCCTTCACCTCCTCCGCGTAGCTTTTGACCGCCTGCTCGATCGAGGGGCCGAGATCGCCGAAACGTTTGACGAATTTCGGCACACGCGGCGACAGTCCGAGCATATCTTCGAGCACCAGGATCTGGCCGTCGCAGGCTACGCTGGCGCCGATGCCGATGGTCGGGATCGCGATTTGCGCGGTAATGCGCCGAGCGAGCGGCTCCGCGACAGCTTCGAGCACCACGGCAAAGGCGCCAGCCTCCGCCACCGCGCGTGCGTCCGCCTCGATAGGCGCCCAGTCCGCTTCGTCACGGCCCTGGGCCCGGAACGAACCCAACGCATTAATGGCCTGCGGCGTCAGCCCGACATGACCTATCACCGGCACACCGCGCTCGACCAGAAAGGCGATCGTCTTTGCCATGCGCTGACCGCCTTCGAGCTTGATCGCGCCGCAGCCGGTTTCCTTAAGAACCCGCGTCGCCGAGGCGAAAGCATGCTCCTGCGACGCCTCATAGCTGCCGAAGGGAAGATCGACCACGACCAGCGCGCGCTTCGAGCCGCGCATCACCGCGAGCCCCTGCAAGATCATCATATCGAGCGTCACCGGAATAGTGGTCTCAAGGCCGTGCATCACCATGCCAAGTGAATCGCCGACCAGGATGACGTCGCAATAGGCGTCGACGATGCGCGCGGTATGCGCATGGTACGACGTCAACGAGACGATCGCCTCGCCACCCTTGCGCGCGCGGATGTCGGGCGCGGTCAGCCGACGAATTGCGTTTTGCACCGACATCGTCAGTGCCCAAGCGCCGGCGCTGCGAAGGCGGGGACGCCAATCACGACCGGATGAAAAACGAAGCCGAGCGCCAGATAGATTATGGTGCCGACGACGACGGCGATGATGTCGTTCTTGGCGCCGCCGACCGGTATTGGCGGCGCACCGGGATCTTTGCGGCGTTTAAGCGTGATGCGATCGTACACCGCCCAAGCCAATACCGATCCGAACAGAATGATGCCGCCGAGATCGCCGTTGGCGCAGAGATGAGCGAAAGCCCAGGTTTTCACCGCGACAAGCAGCGGATGCTTGAGCACGCGTTTGATATTTCCGGGAATATAGGCCGCAGCGATCATGATGCTGGCAGGCCACATCAGAGCCACGACGATGTGCCGCGTCCAGGCCGGCGGATACCAGACCGTGATCATGCCGGCCGCGCGATAGGCGGCAAAGCCGTAGGCAATCAGAACGATGCCGAGGATCGAAACAAGCGAGAACAGCGCGCGGTACGGCCACTCGCCGATCTGGGCCACGACTGCGGCACGTCGATCGCGCATGGTCACAAATACATGCGTGCCGAGAAAAACGACAAGACCGAGAATTTCGAGAGCAAGACCCATTACGCAGCACCGCTATACGTTGAATTCCCCGACGGCTGCGCCCGTTACCTGGCGCTTGCGCCGGGCGGCGATCATGGCCGCCCGCCATCGATTGTCAATGAGAGGACTAAAGCTTACGAGCCGTATGTTTTACCGCGAGCGAGGTAGCCCACGGTGTCGACGATGGCCTCGCGTTCGGCAAAGGACGCCATCTCGCCACGCATCGCTGCTGCGCTGCCATCGCGCGCGATCGCGGTCAAAACGCGCTGCATGGCCTTGATCGCGGCCCGCTGGGTGTCGCTCGGGACGATCACAAGCTGATAGCCGAGTGCCTCCAGCCGTGACGCTGGTAACAGCGGCGTCTTGCCGCCCTCGAACATATTGATCAACTTCCATCCCGGCAGGCGCTTGGCAATTTCCGCAATCTCGGTTTCCGAGGTTGGCGCCTCGACAAAACTCACATCGGCACCGGCGTCGAGATAGGCAGCGGCACGATCGAGCGCCTCGGAGAACCCTTCCACTGCGATCGCGTCGGTCCGCGCAATCACGACAAAATCCGCATCGTGCAAGGCGTCGCGAACGGCCTTGAGTTTCTGCACCATCTCGGCCGTTGGCACGAGGCTCTTGTCGTCGTAATGGCCGCATCGCTTCGGAAATGTCTGATCCTCGAGATGGAAAGCTGCAACACCGGCGCGCTCGAATGCGCGCGCTGCGGCCTGTGCATTGAGCGCATTGCCGTATCCGGTATCCGCATCGGCAATGATCGGCACCCCGACAACGTCGACCATCGAGGCCAGCCGATCGGCAATGGCGGTCATGGGCAGAAGACCCAAATCGGGCACGGCGGCGGAGCGCGCGATCGCGCCGCCGCTGGCATAGATCGCCGGAAATCCCGCCTGTTCGACCAGTCGAGCCGAAAGCCCGTCATAGGCGCCCGGCGCCACCGTTATCCGGCCCGACTTCAACAGCGCTCGTAATTTCTCTGTGGCACGCACGACATTCTCTCGCTTCGATTTGGATGATCGGCATGATACGTCTTGCACGAATTGCGGGGAACGCGAAGGAGCATCAATGAAGCGCATTCTCGCCGCCGCAATGGTCCTATTTCTCGGCTCGGTCTTTGCCGCCGCTCAGGACTGGCCGGCAAAACCCGTGAAGATCGTCGTGCCGTTCGCCGCCGGCGCCACGCCAGACATCGTCGCACGGCTGATCGCGGACGATTTGCAAAGCAGGCTCAAACAGACGTTCATTGTCGAAAACCGGCCGGGCGCGAGCGGCAATACCGGAACGGACGCGGTCGCCAAAGCCGAGCCGGACGGCGCAATCATCGGCGTGAGCATCGGTGGTCCGCTCGCGATCAACACGCTTTTATTCGGTCACCTGCCCTACGATCCGCGCAAGGACCTCACCCTCATCACGCTATTGGTCACGCAGCCGAGCGTACTCGCGATCAATAGCGCGCTCGGAGTAAACAGCACGCGCGAATTGATCGATGTGATCCGGCGCGATCCGGGCAAATACGCTTTCGGGTCGATCGGCGCCGGCTCGCTTTCACATCTCGCCATGGAAGCGATCGCGCTCAAAAGCGGCGCCAAGCTTGTGCACGTGCCTTATCCGTCGTCGCCGCAAGCAGTGACGGCGCTATTGCGCAATGACGTGCAGATGGTCTGCCTGCCGGCCATTTCGATCATGCCGCAACTCGGCTCGGGCGCTCTCAGAGTGCTTGCCGTGTCCACCGCGCAACGGTCGCCGCTATTGCCCGACATACCGACGTTGCAGGAAGCCGGCATCGAGGTCGAGGCCGATGCCTGGAGCGGGTTTATTGCGCCGGCGGCTATTCCGCAGCCGATGGCGGCGCGAATCGGCCATTTGGTCGGCGAGACCATGCGCTTGCCGGTCATCCGCGACAAACTCGCCGCACAATTGATGACGCCCATTCCCGGCACGCCTGCCGAATTCCGCGTGCGGATCGAGGGCGACATCGCGCGCTGGTCGCCGGTGATCGCAGCAGCAAAAATCAGGATCGAGTGAGTAGCGAGTGGCGAATTGCGAATAGGGAGGACTATTACTCCCCTACTCGCTACTCGCTTCTTTTACGGCCCAAATTTGAAATTGATGCCGGCTTTGACTTCCTGGATGTTGAGCGAGGCGCTGGTGCTCGAGATCACTGCGGCGGGGAGATTGACCGTCTCCGATCCGAAGCCGAGATAATCGTACTCGATCTTGGCCGACCAGTTCGGCGCAAAGGCATATTCAAGACCGGCGCCGGCGGTCCAGCCGGTCCGCGTCAGGCTCGCGCTTGCCGCCGCGCCGCCAATCGTATTCAGGCTATCGTTATCGTGCGCAAAGGCGACGCCGCCTTTGCCGTAGACCAGCAGGCGATCGAAGGCGGCGCCGACACGGCCGGTCACCGTCGAAGTCCATTGCGTGTTGGTGTTGATCGTATCGCCGACCGAGTCGTGGCCGCTGGCCTTGAGCCCGGTCCAGTCGAAGTCGCCTTCGATGCCGAGCACCAGCGCGTTAAACTGCACATTGGCGCCAACTTGTCCGCCGCCAATGAACCCGCTCTTGTTGAACGTGTCGTGCGCTCCGGTGAACGGATCGGTCCACGACGAATCGGCAAAGCCGGCGCCGATATTGCCGCCAACATAAAATCCCGACCAATTGTAAACCTGCGGCGCATAGGCGACCGGCGCGACCGGGGCGGGCACCGGACGCCGCGGCAGATCGGCGGCTTGCGCCGAGCAAATGCAAGCGCAAGTGCAAAGAAATGTGCTGGCGGCAACCGCAATGCCGCCGAGGAATGCACGTGAATTCATGTAGACC
>JBASAH010000065.1:0-1930 GCA_049650505.1 Xanthobacteraceae bacterium | reverse complement strand
CACGCCGGTCCACTCGCCGACTTACGCGGCGCGCATGCCCGTAGGTGATGGCTTGGGCTTGATCGACATTGAGCGAGAGACCGCGCGAAGTGACTTGAGGCGAAAGCGGGACGGTGGCGAACATCGTCGCCGCGAACACCAAACCTACGATTGACCAGGCTTTCATGTTCTTGTCTCCCTGCGCCAATGGGCGCGCGGATGGAGATCACCCGGCTGCCCTGCGTGACACACAAGACTAAGGGAGTTGCGGGGCCAATGCTGTTCAATATTGAACACTCGCGATCGGCACCATTTTCGCGGAAGGCCCGGAAATTCGAGGGAGCGCCGACGGGTCGGATCGGGCCTGAGGCGAGTCTTTCAATTTTTTTGCAGCGCGGGAGGCCGGTTCTGATGTGGTGGACGGCGCCCGCTCCCGGCATCGAAGTGCCATAGGGTGGTCGTCGTAGACGAATCACATGACGGGAGCCGTCCGGATGCAAGTTACCACGATCGGTTTGGATATCGCCAAGAACGTGTTTCAGGTCCACGGCATCGACGCCAATGAGAAGGTCGTGGTGCGGAAGCAACTTCGGCGCAGCCAGGTGCTGGCGTTTTTCGCGGCTCTCGCGCCGTGCCTGATCGGGATGGAGGCGTGTGCCACCGCGCATTATTGGGCGCGCGAGTTGACGAAGCTCGGCCACAAGGTGCGGCTGATGCCGGCGAAGGATGTGAAGGCTTACCTTAAGCGCAACAAGAACGATGCCGCCGACGCGGCGGCGATCTGCGAAGCGGTTCGGCGTCCGACGATGCGCTTTGTGCGGATCAAGACGGCTGAGCAGCAGGGGCAATTGATGCAGCATCGCACGCGCGATCTGATGATGCGCCAACGCACTCAGGTGATCAATGCATTGCGCGCACATCTGGCCGAGTTCGGCATCGTGGCTGCGCAGGGAAACCAAGGGGTGAAGGAATTGCTTGCGATCGTGGCCGACCAACAAGATGCACGTTTGCCGGTCGATGCACGGGCGAGCGTCATTATGCTGGCGGCGCAGCTTGAAGCAGTGCAGACACTGCTGCGCTCGCTTGATCAGCGGATCATGAAGCAGCATCGCGCCAACGAGGCGAGCCGGCGGCTTGAGACCATTCCGGGCATTGGAATTATCGGGGCGAGCGCGATTGCCGCGACGGTGTCGGACCCCATGGTTTTTCGCTCGGGTCGCGATTTTGCGGCCTGGATCGGGCTGGTACCGCGACAGGATTCAACCGGCGGCAAGCAGAAGCTCGGGCCGATCTCCAAGCAAGGTGATCGCTATCTGCGCCGCATTCTCATCGTCGGCGCGCATTCGGTGTTGCGGTGCGTCAAGGAGAATCCATTGAAGTATCCCTGGCTCACGCAGCTGTTGGCGCGACGACCGTTCAAAGTCGTGGCAGTCGCACTCGCCAACAAAATGGCTCGCACCGCCTGGGCGCTGTTGGCTCACGGCGGCACATATCGGGCGCCTGAGCTTGCGGCAACTGCATAAGAGGCTCGGCGATGGGAGGATGTGGGTGGGTATGAGCGTTCAGGAACTGCAAGGGTGATGACGACGTTGATGCGAAACGGTCAGAGACCGTCGATCGGAAAACCCGCCTGGGTCAACGCGAGTAAAGAACGCGTGCTTTTGTTTGGGGCCGATCAGCGGATCACATCAGGGCCAGCGGTCAAAACGGCCGCATTCACAGGCCGGATACATGACTGCACCCGAACGTTTCGCTGAGAGTCAGATTCCTCTTGCACCGCGGGCGCCGTCCATACATGACCCAGGGCGCCGGGCGACGCGACCTGCGATGCTACTTCCCGGTTGTCCAGTAGGTGCAATAGCGCTCGATATTGCCCGGGAGGTAGTTATTGTAATTCGTCCAGGATGCGTATTTCGGCAGCTTGATCTCGTTCTTTGCCGCATCCGGGCAC
>JBASAH010000064.1:0-4883 GCA_049650505.1 Xanthobacteraceae bacterium | reverse complement strand
GCGCCGATCTCGGTGCCCTATTCGCTGTTGTCGCAGGACTTCGGCAAGCTCAAAGCCATTGTCGAAATTCTTACGCCCGGCCTCGTCTTTGCCGCCAACGGCGCCGCCTTCGCGCGCGCCATCGCTGCGGCGGTGCCGGACGGCGCGGAAGTGATGGTGACGGCGAACCCGCCGGGCGGTCGACAGGCAACGCTGTTCTCGACGCTTGCCCGCGGGGAGCCGACGCCTGCCGTCGACGCGGCGCACGCCAAAGTCGGACCCGACACCGTCGCCAAAATTCTGTTCACCTCGGGCTCGACCGGCCAACCGAAGGGCGTCATCAATACCCAGCGCATGCTTTGCGCGAACCAGGCGATGATCCGCGCGGGCTTCGCCTTTTTCGCCGACGAGCCGCCGGTTCTCGTCGATTGGCCGCCGTGGAATCACACCTTTGGCGGCAATCACGATTTCGGGCTGGTGCTCGACAATGGCGGCTCGCTTTATATCGACGAAGGCAAGCCGCTGCCCGGCGCCATCGAGGCAACGGTGCGCAATTTGCGCGACATCGCGCCGACGATCTACCTCAACGTGCCGAAGGGCTATGAGATGCTGCTGCCCTATCTGCGCAGCGACGCGACATTGCGCGAAACATTTTTCAGCCGGCTCAAGGTGCTGTTCTACGCTGGCGCAAGCCTCGCCCAGCATGTGCGCGACGAACTAGAGCGGCTCGCCATCGAAACGACCGGCGAGCGGATCATCTTTCTGTCGAGCCTTGGCTCGACCGAGACCGCGCCGCTTGCGCTCGCTTGTACCTGGGAATGCGCGCATGTCGGCAATATCGGCTTGCCGGCGCCGGGCGTGGAACTGAAACTGGTGCCGAGCGGCGGCAAGCTCGAAGCGCGGCTGAAAGGGCCGAACATCATGCCGGGCTATTGGCGCGATCCGGCGTTGAGCGCGCAAGCCTTCGACGACGAAGGCTTCTACAAGATCGGTGACGCGCTGAAATTCGATGATCCGGACGATCCTGCCAAGGGTCTGCTATTTGACGGCCGCATCGCCGAGGACTTCAAGCTGGCGACCGGGACCTGGGTCAGCGTCGGACCGCTGCGCGCGACGTTCATTGCCCATTGCGCGCCGCTTGTCCGCGACGTGGTGCTGGCCGGGGCTGACCGCGACGAGATCACGGCTTTGATTTTTCCGGACTTCGAAGCCTGCCGCAAAATCGTTCCCGATCTCGCGCCGGACGCCTCGGCGCCGCAATTGCTCGCCGAGCGTCGCGTGATGGCGGCCTTTGCGCAGCGCCTCGACAGCTTCGCCCCCGCCGGCAGCGGGAGTTCGGGACGCATTGTCCGCGCCGTTCTGCTGGCCGAGCCGCCCTCGCTCGACATCGGCGAAATGACCGATAAAGGATCGATCAATCAGCGCGCGGTGCTGGCGCATCGCGCCGCCGTGGTCGAGGCACTTTACGCCGCGCCGCCGCCGCCGCATGTCATTGTGGCGGGCGCGAAACAAACGGCCGAGGTGAGCTGAAGGGTGAGCCGATCATGGACAAAAGCTGATCATGGACATTCGTAACCATGCCGCGATCGTAACCGGTGGCGCGTCCGGCCTTGGCGCGGCGAGTGCCCGCATGCTCGCGGAAGCCGGCGCCAAAGTCGCCGTCCTCGACGTCAATGACAAAGCGGCCGCCGAAGTCGCGACCGCCGTTAACGGCATCGCGATCCGTTGCGATGTGACCGACAGCGCCGGGACGGAGAAAGCGCTCGCCAAGGCCGCCGCCGATCACGGCACGCCGCGCATTGTGGTCAGTTGCGCCGGCATCGGACCCGCCAAGCGCATCGTCGGCCGCGATGGGCCGATGCCGCTTGCCGACTTCGTCCGCGTGATCGAGATCAACCTGATTGGCACGTTCAATCTGATGCGGCTCGCCGCGGCGGCGATGCAGCCGCTCGAACCGCTGCAAGATGGCGAGCGCGGCATCATTGTCTGCACCGCGTCGGTCGCCGCCTATGAGGGTCAGATCGGCCAGGCGGCTTATGCGGCCTCGAAGGCTGGCGTGGTCGGGCTCGTTCTACCGGCGGCGCGCGAGTTCGCCCAGTTCGGCATCCGCGTCAACGCCATTGCGCCGGGAATTTTCACAACCCCGATGCTGCATGCGCTGCCGGAGGCCGCGCAGCAAAGCCTGGCCGCCTCGGTGCCGTTTCCGAAACTGCTCGGCCAGCCGCCGCAATTCGCAGCGTTGGTGCGCCACATGATCGAAAACCGCTATCTCAATGGCGAAGTCGTGCGGCTCGACGGCGCGCTGCGCATGGCGCCGCGATAGCAGTAACCTTCGCGGCCATGTTCACCAACACCCGCAAAATGCGCATCGAGTGGGGCGACTGCGACCCCGCCGGAATTATTTTCTTTGCACGCTATTTCGAGTTTTTCGACGTTTCGACCACGATGCTGATCGAACGCGCGCTCGGCATGAAGAAGATCGAATATCTCAAGGCCTATAATTTTGCCGGTCATCCGCTGGTCGAGACCCGCGGACGATTCCTGCTGCCGACGCGATTTGGCGACGAGGTCACGATCGATAGCGCGGTGGTCGGCTGCGGCCGGTCAAGCTTCAAGATCGAGCATCGCCTGACCCATGGCGGCGCGCTCGCCGTCGAAGGGTTCGAAACGCGCGTGTGGGTGATCCGCGATGCCGCCGATCCCCGGCGCATGAAAGCGCAAGCCATGCCGCCGAAGGTGGTCGCGCGGTTGAGGCATGCCAGCCTTGTCGCGTCACGCTGAGTGACGCGGCAAAAAGGTGATGCTAAAGCATGATCCCGAAAAGTGGCTACCGGTTTCCCGCCTGCGCGAAGCCCAGCCACCGGTTTGTCGTTTCGTTCGATGCTTCGGCGGGCGAAGGCAGGTCGGAAAAGATCATGCGTAAACCGTAAGCTAAATCCGGCGTCACCCCGCCTTAAAAGAGCCTAGCCGATAAAGGGAGAGAATTGCCTATGACCATGCGCATTGATGCGTACACCCACTTTTTTCCGCAAAAGTTCTTCGACAAGCTCAACGAGGTCGCCGGCGATTACAAGGACATGGGCAAGCGCGTGCGCTCGCTGCCGGCTCTGTTCGATCTCGATGTTCGCAAGAAAATCGTCGACGGCCACAAGGATTATCAGCAGATCCTGTCCTATCCGCAGCCGCCGGTCGAGCGCTTCGCCAAGACGCCCGCCGACATCGACGAGTTCTGCCGCATCATCAATGACGGCCTCGCCGAGCTCGTTGCCAAGGAAAAAGATCACTTTCCGGGGTGGGTGGCGCAGGTTTCGCTGGCCGCGGCCGATGCCGGGGTCGGCGAGGCGGAACGCGCGCTCAAGAACGGCGCGCTCGGCGTGCAAATTTATACCAACGTTGCCGGCAAGCCGCTCGATCGGCCGCAATATGCGCCGTTCTGGAAAAAAATGAACGAACTCGGCGCGCCGATCTGGCTGCATCCGGCGCGCGGCGCCGAAACGCCGGATTACATCGACGAAAAGAAATCGCTGTATGAAATCTGGTGGACCTTCGGCTGGTCCTACGAAACCGCCTGCGCCATGATCCGGCTGGTCTATTCCAAGGTCATGGATACTTATCCCAACCTGAAAATCATCACGCACCATTTCGGCGGCATCGTGCCGATGCTCGAAGGCCGCATCGGTCCGGGCAACGACGTCATGGGCTCGCGCACCACCGACGAGGATTACGTCGCACTGCGCAAGAGCCTCAAGAAGCGGGTGCTCGATTATTTCAAGCAGGATTTTTGGACCGACACCGCAGCCTTCACCGCGGTGCCGGCAACCAAGGCCGGCATGGAATTCTTTCCGATCGACAAGATCGTATTCGCATCCGATTGCCCGTTCGATCCCGAAGGCGGGACGATGTATCCGCGCGAGACGCTGAAAATCCTGGATTCGCTCAAGCTCGACAAGGCGACGGTCGAGAAGGTGTTCTACAAGAACCTCGAGGCTGTCACCGGCAAGAAGCTGGTGAAATAGGCGCGAGTCCGCATCGCCGAATCATCATGGCCGGGCGTGATCCGGCCATCCACATCTTTTCACCGGCCGCATTAAGTCGTGGATGTCCGCGATAAGTGCCGGGCACGGTGCGCCAATATTTGCTAGCGTCACCCGACACGGACGCTGCACATGGACGCCGCACGCAACATCATCGCCGAAGCTTCGGACGCGACCGAGAAAGCCGCCGATAATGCTGGCCGCGTCACGCCCATAGCGGCCGACGAAGTCGGCCGCGTCACTCCAATGATGGAGCAATATATCGAGATCAAAGCCGCCAATCCGGATTGCCTGTTGTTCTACCGGATGGGCGACTTCTACGAGCTGTTTTTCGATGACGCCGAAGTGGCCTCGCGCACGCTCGGCATCGTGCTGACCAAGCGCGGCAAGCATCGCGGCAGCGACATTCCGATGTGCGGCGTGCCGGTCGAGCGCGCCGACGAATATCTGCACCGGCTGATCGCGCTCGGCCATCGCGTTGCGGTGTGCGAGCAGCTCGAGGATCCGGCGGAGGCGCGCAAGCGCGGCTCCAAGAGCGTTGTCCATCGCGATGTCGTGCGGCTCGTCACCGCCGGCACGCTCACCGAAGACAGCCTGCTCGATGCGCGCCGCAACAATTACCTGCTGGCGGTTGCCCGCGCGCGCTTGTCCTCCGCCGGCGAAGAGGCGCGCTTCGCGCTCGCCTGGATCGATATTTCGACGGGGGAATTCCGCGTCACCGAATGCGAACAGGCCTCGCTTTCCGCCGAGATCGCAAGGCTCGAGCCCGGCGAGATCATCGTCTCCGATGCGCTGTTCAGCGAGACCGATCTTGCGGCCTATTGGCGCTCCTTGCCGGTAGTGATGCCGGTCACGCGCGATGTGTTTGAT
>JBASAH010000063.1:0-6921 GCA_049650505.1 Xanthobacteraceae bacterium | reverse complement strand
CCTGCCGCGAGCCCGATGCCACGGCCACCGCCTGTGATCAGCGCCCGCTTCCCGTCGAGCCGGAACGATGGAGTCTTGGCGAGACTGGTTGAGGTCACAACTCCGCTCGGCTTGCTCAATGTTACCTCCCCCCTTGTGTGGGAGGTGATAGCGCTGAGATCATGCTCACTCCGCCGCCTGCGCATAGGGCACGTTGCGGCCGCCGTAGCGGCGCACGCGGACATTGGCTTGTTCGGCGTGGGCGACAAAACCTTCCAACATGCACAGCCGCGAACAATATTCGCCGATCATTGCGCTCGCCTGGTCGGTGAGGACTTTCTGATAGGTGCAGGTCTTCAAGAACTTGCCGACCCATAGCCCGCCGGTATAGCGCGCCGCTTTATTGGTCGGCAGCGTATGGTTGGTGCCGATCACTTTGTCGCCGTAAGCGACATTGGTGCGCGGACCGAGAAACAACGAGCCGTAATTTTTCATATTGTTGAGAAAGTAATCGGGATCGCCCGTCATCACCTGGACATGCTCGGACGCGACGCGATCGGCCTCGCGCACCATTTCCGCCTCATCGTCGCAAACGATGACCTCGCCGAAATCGGCCCACGCCTTGCCGGCGGTATCGGCGGTCGGCAAGATTGCTAGCAGCCGCTCGATTTCTTTCATTGTTTCGCGCGCCAGCTTTTCCGAATTGGTGATCAGGATCGCCGGCGAGGTCGGCCCATGCTCGGCTTGGCCGAGCAGATCGGTGGCGCAGATTTCGCGGTCGACGGTCTCATCGGCGATGATGAGCGTCTCGGTCGGTCCGGCGAGCAGATCGATGCCGACACGGCCAAACAGCTGGCGCTTCGCTTCGGCAACATAGGCGTTTCCCGGTCCGACGATCATGTCGACTGCGCGGATGGTCTCGGTGCCGAGCGCCATCGCGGCGACCGCCTGCACGCCACCAAGCACGAAGATCTCATCGGCGCCGCCAAAGTGCATCGCCGCGACGATGGCGGGGTGCGGACCGCCTTTGAACGGCGGCGCGCAGGCGATGATGTGCTTCACCCCCGCGACGCGCGCAGTGACTATCGACATATGCGCAGAGGCGACCATCGGATAACGGCCGCCCGGCACATAACAGCCGATCGAGTTCACCGGAATGTGTCTGTGGCCGAGCACGACGCCGGGCAGCGTCTCGACTTCGAGATCGCGTAAAGTCTCCTTCTGCTTCTGAGCAAAGTTGCGGACCTGCGCCTGGGCGAATTTAATGTCGTCGAGATCGCGCTTGCGTAGCTCGCCGATAGCGCGCTCGATTTCATCCGGCGCGAGCTTGAACGAGGGCGGTGACCAGTTGTCGAATTTTCGCGACAGGTCGCGTACCGCCGCGTCCTTGCGTGCATCGATGTCGGCAAGGATTTGCTCGACCGTTTCGCGGACCTTGGCGTCGGCAGCCTTGATCGCGCTTGCGTCCATTCCACGCTTGAGGTGCTTGGCCACGGACTCCTCCTTAACTCCTAGCTGACAACTCTTACTGATATGGCCGAGCCGGCGCCGGCCAAGCCTTTTCGCACTATGCCTTTCCGCTCTATTTAATCGCCTGCGGATTAATCGGCGAGCCGGTGGCGCCGGTGATGATGAGCGGGGCGCCGCAAAAGAAAAACTCATAGATGCCGTCCTCGGCGCAGTCCTCGGCGAGTTCCTTGAGGTAGAAAATTTCCCCCATGCAAAGTCCCATTGCCGGGATGACCACCCAGTGCCACGGCTGGTTGGCGTCCTTGGTCTCGTTCGGGCGGACTTCGACGCCCCACGTATCGGTGCAGATCGCGGCGATCTGTTTGTCCTGGCACCAATAGCAATTTTCGAACTTCACGCCAGGCGCGTTGCCGCCGGCATAGCCGCCCCAGTTCTTTTCAGCGAGGCAACGCTCCATTTGGCCGGTGCGAATGATGACGAAATCGCCGCGGTCGATCGAGACATTCTGGTCTTTGGCGCACTTATCAAGTTCGTCGTTGGAAATGCTCTCGCCATCGGCCATCCACTTGACACCGCGATAACGCGCAATGTCGAGAAGCACGCCGCGCCCGATCATTTTGTTCTTGGAATGCTCGATGCCGAGTACGTTCAGGCCCTTGGAATCGATCAGCTTGGCGTCGTAGCCGTTATAGGCTTTGTCCTCGTAGAAGATGTGGCCGAGCGCGTCCCAATGGGTGGCGCCCTGCACGCATAACATCAGCGTATCGTCGGCGTAACGGATCTTGTTCCAATCTTGCCGCTCGGCGATGGCATCGGTGCCGGTCGCCAGCATCTGATGGATCGGATTGAAGCGGCCGCCGAACAATCCGGTCTGTGGCCCATTGGCGTCGAGCGGGATGCCGAGCGCAAATACCTTGCCGGTGCGAATGAGGCTCGCGGCTTTGACGACATCCTGCGGCGTGACGTGGTTGAGCGTGCCGATTTGGTCGTCTTTTCCCCAGCGACCCCAATTCTTGAGCTTCTGCGAAGCTTCTGCAATTGCCTTTCTGTCGACCTTGATGTCCATTCTTCCCCCCGGGTGTCATCATCGTTCCCGTAGCGGTCACAGCGCCGCTTTAGGGCATGTACTTAGTGTGACACAAATGCTTTGCGCGGTGCGCAGAATATTAGCCGCAACTTCGAACGAGGGATATTGACGCATGAAGCTTTTGAGTTTCGCCGCCGACGGTAAGGAATGGTTTGGCGCGGCGCGCGATGACGGCGTGATTACGCTCAACGACAAAATCGGACAGCCGAACCTGCGCGCGGCGCTCGCCGCCGGCGCGATGGAAGCCATGCGCGGCGCCGTGCGAGACGCCGCTGTGCCCGATCGCAAGCTCAGCGCGATTACATTTCTACCGGTCATTCCCCATCCGGATAAAATTCTCTGCGCCGGCATCAATTATCGCTCGCATGCTACCGAGATGGGACGCGACTTGCCGAAGCAGCCGAGCATGTTCATTCGTTTTGCCGATACATTGGTCGGCCATGACGGCCAACTGATCCGGCCGAAGGTCTCGGACAATTTCGATTTCGAAGGCGAGCTTGCGCTGGTAATCGGCAAAAGCGGACGTCACATTCCGCTCGACCGTGCGCTCGAACACGTCGCCGGCTACACATGCTTCGTCGACGGCAGCGTGCGCGATTATCAGAAATTCTCGGTGACGTCGGGAAAGAATTTTCCCGGCACTGGGCCGTTCGGACCTTGGCTCGCTACCACCGACGAAATTCCGGACCCGAGTCGTCTTACTTTGGCGACGCGGCTCAACGGCAAAGAAGTCCAACGCTCGCCGACCGATCTTTTGATCTATTCGATCCCGCAGATCATTGCGTTCTGTTCGGATTTCACTGTGCTCGCGCCGGGCGACGTCATTTCCACCGGAACGCCGGAAGGCGTCGGCCATAGCCGCAAGCCGCCGCTCTGGATGAAACCTAGCGACACGCTTGAGGTCGAGATCAGCGGAATTGGCGTATTACGCGCGCATGTCGCGGCGGAGCGGAGCTGAAACTTCGCGCCGGCGGGAAACCAGTCACCACTTTTCGGATTCGTGCTTTAACCCGAACAATTTCACCGCGTTGCGCCAGCAGATTTTCTCACGCTCGAGATTCGATAAGGCAATCGATTCGAGAACTTTCATGGTGGCGCGGATATAGCCCGGACCCTTCTCCTTATCGAACGGACAATCCGAGGCAAACAGCACGTGATCGGCGCCGAAGAAATCGAGCCCGCAAATCGTCGCCGCGCGGGCGCCCTCGACCGCGGTGTCGCCGTAAAAATCCTTGAAGTAGTCGTAAGGACGCTTCTTCAGCGATTTGAGAACTAGACTGTAATCCTCATCCGAGGTGCGCACGCCGAGCTGATCGAACGAATGGGCGACGCGTCCCTCAAGATAAGGAATTACGCCGCCGAGATGATGGGCGATGACTTTCAAACCTGGAAAGCGATCCATGATGCCGGAGAACACCAGCCGCGCCAGCGTCACGCCGGTCTCGTAAGGCCAGCCCAAAACGCTGCAAATCTCGTATTTGGAATATTTCTCGGTCGGATAATCAGGCATGTCGCGCGTGCGCGCCGGGTGCAGAAGTACCGGTTTGCCGGAATTTGCGATCACTTCGAAGACCGGCAGAAACTGCGGAGCATCGAGCGGCACCCCATCGGCATTGGTCGCGAGCTGAATGGCATTGGCGCCGTTTCCAAGCGCCCGCTCGGCCTCTTTGGCGGCGGCTTCCGGCGCATTCATCGGCAACAGCGCCGACCAGCCGGCAAAATACTGCGGATGCTTCGTCACCATCTCCGCCAAGCCGTCATTGGCGACGCGCGCCATTTCCGGCGATTTGTCGGGACCCCACAGCCGCTCGATCGGCGGCAAACCATGCGACAGCACCTGAGCGTAATCGTCAAAAGATTCGACGAGCCGGAGCCGCAAATCGAGATCGGATAAAGCCGGAATGCCGCGCACGCGCTTGCCGAGATCTTTCGCTCCGGCCGGAGTTTGCAATAGGGCGTCGTAATAGCGTTTGGGAAAAAAATGATTGAAAGCGTCGATCGTGCGCATACGGTGCCTTTATCGCCTTACATCAGGGCGAAGTGACCAGACGTGCTATTCTTCGTCGTTTCGCTCGACCGGCGTGTTCATCGCGACATCGCTGCGCCGCGCATTGCCGGTTTCGCGGCCGAGCGCGAAATAATCGCTCGCGGCGGCCATGCGCGCCTGCCGATCGAGATCGGCTGGCCAATAGCCGAGATCATAACCATGCCACGGACTTTCCGGCTTGAGCGGCGGCAAGCCAAGCCGCTCCCAGATCAGCCTCGCCTGCTCCATGAATTCGCGCTTGGGCAATGCGACCGGGGCGTAAGTCCCTTTTAACGTCGCGTTGATGAGGACTGCCGCGGTCTCGCCATCGTCGCGCGGGCCGCGCGGACCATGCCCCGGATGTTTGTGCGGCACGACCAGAAGATCGTGTTGCGGCTGGCAGCGATAGGACATCGCCCAGAACAGCGCATCGGCATTGTGCGGATCGATGTCCTCATCGACGGCAATGATCCATTTGCCGGCGAAACGGTGCAGCGTCGATGCGCCGTTAAGCGCGCGCCAGATTTCCGTTTCCGGAGCGCCGCGCAAGAACTGGATGCCGATCACCGCATAAAGACTGGTGAGCGGCTCGTGCATGGCGACACGCTTGACCGCATTGATGCCCAGAACCGATTGGAGATGATGCAAATAAAGCGGCTCCATGGCAACGCGGCGGATCACGCTTGATTCGCTCGGCGTGACCTGGCTGATGAACGAGGTCAGAATGGCGTTCCGCCGCCGCGTGATCGCGGTGACATTCATAAACGCATTGTATTCCTGCAGGTTAACGTAGCCGTGCGATTCCCCGAACGGCGCTTCGGGCTCCAGGAACTCAGTATCGATCAATCCCTCGATTACGATCTCGGCTTCGGCGGGGACCAAAAGATCCACGGTCTTCGCCGCCACCACATCGATCGGCGCGCCGGCTAATCCCCCAGCCACCGCCAACTCATCGAGATCCTCCGGCAGTTTCTGAACCGCGGCGTAGGAAATAAGCGGCGGACAGCCGACCACGACCGCGCAAGGCAGCGGTTCACCGCGCGCTTTGTATTTGAGCCAATGGCTGTAAATTCCGGCGCGCAATTCCACGGAAGGATTCATGCCGAGCCGCCGCGGCGCTTTGATCTGGCCGCGGTAGTTGCCGACATTCTGCCGGCCGCTGTCGGGATCTTTAGTGATGTAATGGCCGGCGGAGAGGTAAGGCGCATTATCGAAGCCGGGCGTGGAAATTGGCACCGGCAGCCCATCGAGCCCGGCGCCCGCGCCGTCGAGGGCCTCACCGATCGCGCAGATTTCCTGGCACGGCGCATCCGTTACGACATGCGGCGCGATTGGCGCCGCCAGCGCGTTGACCCAGGCGGGGCCGATCTCGTCGAGCGGCCGGCCGAAGCCAATGCGATAAACTTCCGGCGTGGCGGCGAGACCAGCCACCAGCACCGCGATATCGTAGCGCGCGCCTTTGCCGTCGGTCGGCTGCGTAAACAAAAACGCCCGCCGATCGCTTTCGCCAATACCGCCGCGATATTGCCAGCGGACCAGCGGATGCATTTCGGTATCTTTGTTGATCGGCTCGTCGACGATTGTCAGCAGCCCGGCGCGGTGCAACGCCAGGACATGTTCGTGCAGATCGCGATAGCCGCGCTGCGAACGGCATTCACTGCGGTAACGTTCGAGCAGACGCGGAATTTCGCCGGACGGCGTCATCGCAGCGTTCAGCGCGCCCGCGCTAGCGTAGACATCAACCAGGTCGCGATAGCGAATGCGTTGGCATCACGATCGAAATAGCCGATTACCTGCAGGCCAAGCGGCATATCGTTGACCTCGAACAGCGGCAGCGACAGCGCCGGGACACCCAGCAGCGAGGCCGGCACCGCGAATTCCGGATTACCGGTTGAGCCGAGACCTTCGGGCGCGTGGTTCGGCGCCGCCAGCGTGATGCAGGCGTCACAGTTAGCGGCAAGCTCGGCATGCACCGCGCGCACGCGGGCGCGCTCCCTGAGGTCGGCGCGATGATCCGCAAGCGTCATGTCCTGATATCTTTGTGCGCGATCCAGGATGCTCCGGCTCAACGCCTCGGCATCGCGCTCACGCATGGTGCGAATGAACCAGCGTGTTTCCCAGCCATTGCAGCGATGGGAAAGCTCCATCGCGTTGACTAGATCGGTTTCCAACGCCGCGACCTTGTCGTCATTGTCACGCGTGCGGATTTCGATGCCGGCGGATTTCAGCCGCATCACGAATTCGCCGAGCCGCTGCTTGGCGCCCACCGAGGCTGCGTCCCACCCGACGGTTTCGAGCACGGCGAGGCGGCGCGGCTTCTCGGCCGGCGGTATCGTGTCGGGCCCTTGCAGGCCGGGCG
>JBASAH010000062.1:0-1955 GCA_049650505.1 Xanthobacteraceae bacterium | reverse complement strand
CCGGTAAGCGGAATGAACAGCGTCATTGCCGCAATCGCGCTCGGTAGCGCGGCACTCGTTGCGACCGCGTTCGCATCGGGCTTGCTGTGGCGCGATGCCGAATCCGATGACGATGAGGAGGATGAGGAATCCGCAGACGAAACCGAGCGAGAGGCCGAGCGCGGCTGGATTTCGCTCGGCTTTCTGACGCATTCGATCTTGAGCTTGCGGGCCCGGTTGGCGCGGCTGTTCGGCCGTCGCAAGCGCATGCCGCTGCCGGATCGAGAAGCCGTTTTGGGCCGGCGCGTCGAGCCGCGCTTCGGCGAGTTCGCCGATACCGACGACGAAGATTTGAGCGACGAGGATGAAACCGCGCAGCGGCGGACGCGCAAAACGCGCACGCCGAAGGCGCCGCGGCGTTCCAGCGGCGGCTACACTCTCCCGGCGCTGGAATTACTGAACCCGCCGAGCAAAGTCGGGCGGGCAACCATGTCGAGCGAAATCCTGCAGGAGAACGCCGTCGCGCTCGAAGGCGTGCTGGCGGATTTCGGCGTTCGCGGCGAAATCATCAATGCACGGCCCGGGCCGGTCGTAACCCTCTACGAGCTCGAGCCGGCGCCGGGAATAAAATCGTCGCGCGTCATCAGCTTGGCCGACGATATTGCCCGCTCGATGAGCGCGCTGTCAGCGCGCGTTGCCGTGGTGTCGGGCAGAAATGCCATCGGCATTGAACTGCCGAACCCAAGCCGCGAGCGGGTCTATTTGCGTGAACTGCTCGCCTCGCGTGACTATGCCGAGACCTCGGGGCGGTTGCCCCTGTGTCTCGGCAAAGCGATCGGCGGCGAAGCGGTGCTGGTCGACCTGCAGCGCATGCCGCATCTGTTGATCGCCGGCACTACCGGCTCCGGCAAATCGGTTGCGATTAACACCATGATCTTGAGCCTGGTTTATCGGCTGCGCCCGGAGCAGTGCCGGCTGATCATGGTCGATCCGAAAATGCTCGAACTGTCGGTCTACGACGGCATCCCGCATCTGCTTACCCCGGTGGTCACCGACCCGAAAAAGGCGGTGGTCGCGCTCAAATGGGCGGTGCGCGAGATGGAAGAGCGCTACAAGAAAATGTCGAAGCTCGGCGTGCGCAACATCGACGGCTACAATGCGCGCCTGGCCGAAGCGCGAAGCAAAGGCGAAAAACTCAACCGCACGGTCCACACCGGCTACGATCGCGAAACCGGCGAGGCGATTTACGAGAACGAGGAGCTCGATCTCGACCCGCTGCCCTATATCGTCGTCATCGTCGACGAGATGGCCGACCTTATGATGGTAGCCGGCAAGGACATCGAAGGCGCAGTACAGCGCCTGGCGCAAATGGCGCGCGCCGCCGGACTGCATGTGATCCTGGCGACGCAGCGTCCCTCGGTCGACGTGATTACCGGCACGATCAAAGCCAATTTCCCCACTCGTATATCCTTCCAGGTGACCTCGAAGATCGACAGCCGCACCATTCTCGGCGAGCAGGGCGCCGAGCAGCTGCTGGGTCAGGGTGACATGCTGTATATGGCGGGCGGCGCCCGCATCATGCGCGTGCATGGACCCTTTGTCGCCGATGAGGAGGTCGAGAAGGTGGTTCGCCATCTGAAGAGGCAGGGCACGCCTGCCTATCTCGAAGCGGTCACCGAGGAGGAAGACGACGAAGAGGCGAGCGGCGGCGAGGGCGGCGAAGAATATGGCGACAGCGGCAATGAGCTGTACGACCAAGCCGTCGCCATCGTGCTCCGCGATCGCAAGGCATCCACGAGCTACGTCCAGCGGCGGCTCGGCATCGGCTATAATCGCGCAGCCTCTCTGATCGAGCGCATGGAGAAAGAAGGCCTGATCGGGGCGGCCAACCACGCGGGAAAGCGTGAGATTCTGGTCGGCGAGGATGAGGGGGCGACGCCCTACTAACGCCTCCGAGCGTGGGTCAGACACAGGCT
>JBASAH010000061.1:0-31997 GCA_049650505.1 Xanthobacteraceae bacterium | reverse complement strand
CGCATTTCGGCCACGATCATTCTCGCCTTTGCCTGCGCGGCACCGATCGTATTATTATTTTCTGGCTTGGTGGTTTACGGCGTGCGCTCGCTTATTCACTGAAATCAGTTCGCACTGAAAACAGTTCGTCCAAACGACGGACCGCCACATTCAGCACGCACTTCAAGCTACCGACGCCGCTCATGGAAACTGTAGAATGAGAAAGCGTCAGTACGATCGTCACGGTAAGCATCAGTGCCACAGTCCCAATCAAGGCGACGGGCGCGTGTCATGAGCCTCTTCCCCGAGTTTGGCTCCAGCATATAACTCTACCAAATTCATTCAGGGGCGGCGAGCCTCGGGCGCAACTGATTGTGACCGGAGTCGGGGAACGAACATTGAGTTCTCTGATTAGCACAGTGAGGCCTGAGGGTGCCAAACGTACGGTGCCCAATGCAGCTGAACAATTCGCCATATGAGGTTTCTGCCTGGGTTCTCACGAGGGAACGCATTGGCCAAAGCCTCAGAGAGCACTACCTAGTGACCACCGAGTTGCCGCCTGCCTTGCTGACGCTTGTTGGGAAACTAGACGCGCTTGAGAGCAATCTCCAAGTCGCCAAGGAATTGCCGCGCACCTTGCTGACGCTAGTTAAGAAATTAGACGCTGTCGAAGGGAAACTGTTGTTACGTCGAATACAAGAAGCGCCAGCAGGCCAGCCTAAGACGCGAACCGCCAATTAGGAAAAAGCGGGGCAGTCGTTTGATTGCCACCAAACTGCTTAAACCCTTACGAAAATAAATGACCCCGGCTGCAAGAAAGCGCCGGGGCCGAAGTGCCTATTGAGCATGTTTAACGATACCACCCATACCCGTAGTCCCATGGACCATGCCGATAGGGCTTACAGACGCCGCCCTGAACGGTCCAATCCGGCGGACATCCATTCCATGTGCGCCATCCGCCGGAATAGTTGTAGTAGCGCCGGTGGTAGTAGGGATCGCCAACGCCAATGTGTACGCCCGGTGCGTCCAAATAGAAGCCCTGCGCTTGTACTGGCACGGTCGGTCCCATTGCCATCGCGCCGATAAAGCTCAACCCAAGAGTCGCTCTTACTAAGGTTCGCATGACGCGTTCCTCCTTTTCCAAGAAGATAACACGCCACCGCGGTGTGCAGTTTCAAATCCACGCGACCGACGGTGAACAAGAATTAATATGATAAGAGGTGAACAACAATTAATCTGATAAGAGCTCGGTGCTGATGAGAGATCTGCAAACCGTAAAGACAAAGGCCCAAACAAAATTCGGAGCAAAATTCGGAGTCTGAGCCGAGTCGTCTTTGGAAGCTCAAACAAAAAGTGCTGCCTTCTGGTCTGTCCTCACATGGACAGCACCGCAGTAACCTCGAGTTGAGCGGTGGCTAATTGGGTCCGCGCTAAGAAAAAAGGACTCCGGCGCCCCTTCAGGACCGGAGTCCTCAGCGTTGGTTCTGCCATTAGCCATCAAGGGAGGAAAAATCGATGGCGACCCTTGAATATCTGATTCTCCACCGCCAAGCCTAGCGTTTTTGATAGGGAATGCGCGTAGGCCGGATTCCTACGATTACTCGTCCTTCGGTTACGGCTATGATTGCGCTTGGCGTCGCACTTGGGACGGTTATTGGTTTCGAACGTCGCCCTGTTCCTGAGCGACAAGCGGACCTTCCTCCTTCTCTCGTTTCTTCGTTCAACGATTGGACTCGAAATCAATCCGTTACTTCCGTTTCACCATCGAGGTGCTTTTCTTCTTAGTCTAGCTTGGATTGAGCGCATGAGAGGATGTTGCCAGCGGCTAGCCCGAGGCAGCTGGTTAGTCAGGTGGTAGTCTTCTTCCACCAGCGAGAGCAGCCTACTTCTGTCGCTCATATTCGATACAGGCGTTGCCAATTCGATCGGTTTGGCTGGGTGCACTGTGGACGGACTATTCATGGAAACATTTATGGACTGTTTCGGGAATTTTGAAAGAAGTTCGAGGGGTCGCGGTAACGAAGCTGCTGCTTGGTTCGCACGAATTGGGACAGCCAGCTTGACCGTGTTTCTGTTCTCTCGTTTACGCTTGCTTATTAGATCCGCCGGACGCGGGTGGTTCGCGGTCAAATATGCTGCCCCGCGGCGCGCCGGATTGCGATAAAATTGCCAAGCTGTCCGACCCCTCTACGCAAAGGGGAAAGCTTTTGTAATTATTAGAAATTTAATCAATAATTGGCGACGCCAATCCCGCGCATCGCTATACTGCCAGCCTCGGGTGGAACCCAGTCCGTCGTGAAAATCCTATTCAAATTTTTGGGGCTAAGGGGATCAATACCTTTGAAGAATCCTCGGCCCCCCAATCACTGCGCCATGCTCCGCATTTGGCTTCGGGCCTGGCGCCGCTTAAGGCCAAACGACTGAAGATCGCTATCGAGTTTCTCCGTCAGCTGCGCACAGCGCAGCCATCTCTGGGCTAAGCCATTCCAAAATATCTTGTTTTCGCGACTGGGGCTAATCTTGGCCATTGCTTCGCATTCGGCGGCAAATCTGAGAAATCGATCCGTCGTGTCCATACTGATCTCCAGCTGGGTTGGACCTCCGACAAATCCGAGAACCGGCGCTAAGTTCCGGCCGAGCCGAAATTAATGCCAATTGACATCAGAAAATCTGCTGCTTCAGCGGGCGCAGACGAATCACGCGGCTCGCGGCCGAAGCATTTTCCTGCTGCGTGATTTCGTATGACTCGGGCATTGTGAGTTTTGATTCCATAGGGCTTGGCGAATGGCGTATCGCCGTCGCCTTGAAACGTGTTTAGGGCCATCCGGTAGCAACAATGGCTGATCGTCGACAGCTTACAGCTCGAGCCACCAAGGTAGGAATCTTCCTAGCGGCATTCCTTGTTCTCGGGCTGAGCATTTTGAGCCGCCCCGACTGGAAGCTGCGCGATTTCGATCAGGTGTTTTACGTCACCATCGCGTACGACCTAGACCGCTACGGCGTATTCAGCGATGGAATTTTCGACCCGGTCGACAGTTCAGTCCAGCCGGCGCAGCCGGGTATGTTCTTTGGCCCGGTATTCCCGGCGATGATTCTCGCGGTGATGAATCTCGATCAGCGGTTCGCCGAGGCAGTCCGTTGCAGTGTCGATTCCAATCGCGGGCATCGGGACGAATCCACATGCGAGGCGTATGAAACGCCAATGCGTATTCTTAATGCTACGCTGCTGGCGATTGGCGTGGCGGTTGTTGGCTTTGCGGCCGAGCTGATCTTCCGGCGAAGCCAATGGATCTTTCTTTTTGCCGGACTGTTTGCGACCGCAGCTCTGGCGAGTGAGGCCCATATTTTTTCATTTGTAATGACTGAAAGCGCAATATTTGCGTTCTATAACGTCTTCGCCTGGACGCTTCTGAGAGCCTTGATCGCGCCCGTGGCGGTCAGGTTCGCTATCGCCGGCGCCGTGCTCGGACTATTATGCCTGACGAAGCCATCGTTTGCCGCGCTGTTTCCAATTACGATCGCGATCGTTGTCTTTTTCGGCTTCAAGATCACAACACTTCCGCGAAATTTGATCGGCGCTCATTCACTGATGTTTGCCGCGGCTTTTGCATGCATAACAATGCCATGGATGGCGCGTAATTACGTCTCGGTCGGAAAATTCAGCCTCACGAACGAATATGCTTCGGCGGCATTGGTCGAACGTTTTGCTTATGATGATATCACGCCACGAGAATTTTTGCTGGCGTTCCCCTATTGCACTCCCGGAATCGGAGATCTGTTGTTTGACAAGGTCTACGGTACTGACTCCATGCACCGCTTCGTATTCCACACGCCGGCGAGTTTCTTTCACAATGGACGCGATCGGCGGGATGCGCTGCGCCAGCAGCATAGCGAACTCGATCCGTTGATCGGCGGCATTGTGCGCGAGGAAATGCAAACGAACTGGTGGCGCTATTTGTTGGTAAATATTCCGCTGGCCTGGTGCGGCGCGTGGCCCGGCGGAGTCGCAACCTTGCTGCTTCTACCTTTGTTCATAGCGTCGCTGCTGCAGACGGTGCGTACGCGCGAGCCGTTATTGATATTGTACGCCGCGCCCGCCGTCCTGATGCTGGGTTTGCACGCCGCTGTAGGCAATCACTATACGCGGTATAATCTCATTCTGATCGGCCCGTATTCGGTTGGCGCCGCCTGGATCATTTGCTCGATTCTGCCGTACTGGCGTTGGCGACCGCGATTTCTCGCATCAGAATCGTAATCAGCTCGGCTTGCGAGCGAAGTTTTAGATGCAGGTTGAGCAGCAGGATGAGGCTGATAACAACCCAAATGTAGATAATAAGGTCAACGCCACGACCAATGCCAACCAAGGCCGCGAGCCTGGTTGCATGAGTCGGCAGCCACACGAAATACAGCCCCGCGGTTGCGGCCAGCAAGGCAAGCACCGCGATCACCGGCGCCCGCCGATATTCGGTCCATGCGTAGACCATCACACCTGCGAGTAGAATCGAGAACCCAATTTGAGCGATCATCGATGCAGCTTTTGCACTGAGAGGTCGAACAAGATGCTCACTGAATCGGCTAGCCCTTGGCCTTTGGCCAGCGAATAGCGCGTGTAATCGATCGTCACAGGAACCTCGACATAGGGCAATCCGCTCGCCGCGATCT
The DNA here is from genome assembly GCA_049650505.1 of Xanthobacteraceae bacterium. Taxonomy (GTDB): domain Bacteria; phylum Pseudomonadota; class Alphaproteobacteria; order Rhizobiales; family Xanthobacteraceae; genus BOG-931. The sequence goes on along the minus strand of JBASAH010000061.1, from coordinate 27,356 downwards.
GTTCAAGCAGTTCGCTGGCATGCGCCATCCGGTTTTGTCGCAACGAAATGCGGCTCGCCCCTTCTCGGGTCATCGCGCGCAAGCCGTTATGGGTATCGCTGAGCCTAAGTCCCGTAACGGCGCGCGTGAACCAGATCGCGGCTTGCAGCAGAAGCCGGCGTCTGAACGGCATGCCGTGCGAACTGCCAAGAAATCGGCTGCCGAGCGCATAGGCTGCCTTGCTATCGGCCAGAGCGTTGATCAGACGCGGAATATCCGAGGGACGGTGCTGCCCATCGGCATCGAATGTCACGATGTAGCTGGCGTCGCGCTGCAGCGCGAACTTGATGCCGGTCTGAAGCGCTGCACCCTGCCCTAAGTTGACCGGATGCGTGACGACTGTGGCGCCCGCAGCCAACGCAATTTGCCCCGTTGCGTCTTGCGAGCCGTCATCGACAAGCGCCACGCGATAGTTTCGGCTCACAACGTCTGAGATAATGGGTCCGATTACCGCCGCCTCGTTAAACGCGGCAATAACGATCCAGATCGATCCTCCGTCGAACTCTTTTTGCTTATCCGCAGTCACGGTCCGGCCCTACCCAAAAAACGCAACGAAATCCGCCCACGGCCGACACCAACAACCAGTGACAGCGATGTTTGTTCCCAACGATACTACGCCGGGCGGAGGCGTTATGGCAAAGCAATTGCCCCGTATCGGTTGCCCGAAAGGTGGTAATACCGCGTCGGCAAGCGAATTTGAGGGGCTTGCTTGTTAAGTCGGGCCCGCGTCCGGGTTACGCAGCGCGCATCGCATCGCATCGAACAAGTTTACCGGAATGCCAATACGGCTCGTGGCGCCGGTCGAGATTGCCCGCCTTGCGCCGAGCGAACGGCGCACCTGAAACTCGATCAAAGCCAACGGGACGAGTTTCCAAGGGTGCTCGCAAGTTTCCAATTTCAACTGCACCGTTTGCGCGAGCCGTCGCATGCTCTCGGGTGTGAAATACCAAAGGTGCTGCGGGGGCGTCATTAAGCGCCAATTCCGTCCGGCAACTCGCGCGTAAAGAGAGGAAAAGTCGCCAGTGGTAACAATAACGACCCCGCCGGGGTTCAAATAACGCCGGCATAGCGCCAATGTCGATTGCGGATCGGGTAGGTGCTCAATGACGTCAAGCAGAACAATAACGTCCATCATACCAAGGCGCGCGAGATTATCCTCATCCGCCATTCCATTGATGACCGTAAGGCCGCGCCCTCGGCAAAACACAGCGGCGGCGTCTGCGATTTCAATTCCTGTCACATCGTAGAAATGACGCGCCTCTTCGAGAAAAAAGCCATAGGCGCATCCAATCTCTAAAAGCCGCCCGCCATTCCGATACTGGCGAACGAATTGTACCGTGCGGGCAAATTCGCGGCGCAACACCGGCTCGCTGGCGCAATAGTCGGCGTAGCCGTCCCTGTGCCCCCCGGAGAAATAATCCTCCGTGTAGTAGTCATGGACGTTAAAATTAGCGCATTCGGAGCGGCCCAAGCCGCATTGAATGCATTGAAAAATGTCGCAGGAATTCTTGGAATATAATTTCCGATGTTCCGTCGCGCGCGCACACGCAGGACAAGCGAGCTGCACGCCGGTTTTGACTGTGTCCGGCACGACCGTGTCAGGCTCCGTTTACGTTCAGACGCACACTGGAGCCGAAGACGCGTCAAAACTCAATGTGGTGGTCTGGAGAAGCGGACTGGCTCGCGCCCCCGCGCTTTTTGGAAGCTTTAAGCAGGCGATGCTGAGTTCAAGGCTTCCCGATAGGCAGCGTTGATCTTTTTGGTTTCCGTCTCGGCAAGTTTTTTAAACACTTGCGACATGCCCTGCACCCGATCGGGGTGGTTTTGTTTGATCAGGGTCTTATAGGCTTTTTTGACCTCTTCAACCGTGGCCGATTCGGAAACCCCGAGAATGCGAATCCAGTGACCGCCGGCGGCTGCTTCTCGATCATAATGATCGAAGACAAATTCAGCGTCATAAATCGATTCGTTCGGGCCGATATCCGCGAGATCGGTAAACACGCAAAATTCCAGACTGTACTGCCGACGCAAACTGTGCCGCCGAACGAGGTAAATGAGGGGCATTGCGACGGTTGCGAAGGCAATGGCCGCGGCATTGGCGTCAAAAATCCGTTCGTCAAACGGATACCAGACCGCCGTGTTACTCGACACAGTCTGTAATTCCTGCGCCCAGTCAGACTGATCGGAGACACCAAACGCGAGCAACCAGAGAAGCGCGAACGTCACAATGTAGACCGCGATCGCATAGCCCATCATGAAATGCATACACTTGCTACGCATCCAGGATCTCAGTCGAAAAAGTGGCTGGCTTCGCAGGCGAGAGATCATTGCCTGTAAATGCTGAGCATGAGCTGTTAGATCGTCGAGTTCGTCATCCTGCTCGGGAATATTGGCTTGGCGGCTTAGAGCGGTGCGCCAAAAGCCGTTTATCAGCTCATTGCTTTCACGAATTTGCTCAAGACGATGGCGAACCGTTCCATACACCGCAACGGCGCGGTCTAATTCGCTCCTTTCGGATTTTTGCAGCATGAATTCCGGTCGATGCCGTCGCGCAAGAAAAAATGCGCGTGCATAACCAACAACCAATGCAGGCAGCACCGCCCAAAGGGCGAGTAAAATCGCATTCACGAACGCTGCCGAAAGATCGCCCCCGCCGTCCAGTTCAAGCATAGCACGAGACGCTTTTACTCACGTTGCTCACCGGTCCGCACGCCATTCTGCGCCTCGGACGTACTCATCCCTTTAACCCTTTAACTCAGCTAAATCTTCGATTCAGACCACCTCGCGGCAAGAGATTGGCAAAAAATAGTCAAACATTACGAATCTGTCCGCATTTCGGAAAGCATTTCGGAAATACGACAGAGAAACCGCAAAAGCACCGATGAGTCGCGAAGTGGTCACATTTTCATGCGGCCATCCGGTTAGCGTCCGAAGAGGAAGCAAACGGTTATGAGGGGTGGTGTTATGAATTATGTCCAGCCGGTCCAGTCATCTGGAGATCTCAAATCAGCAGACCTCGATATTGAGGAGAACGTCCGGACGCTTGCGCATAACAGCACAGCATTTCGTCAGGGCGATACTGCAAACGGCGAAGCCACCGCCAATAGCTTGAGCGCCCTGCTTCGCCGGGTATCGGGCAGCTCGACGCGTGAGATCGACGGTCTCATTGGGGATTTGCGGGATCTGCGGGAAAAACTGCGTTCCGACGGCGACCGTATTCATCGTGAAATTGTAGAATATGCCGCCTTGAGCCAGCAGGTGATGCAACTCAGCAAGATCATCTCCGAAAGTGTGAAGCGACTGCCGGACTCTCCGGGCGTGGACCGCTAACCGGCGTTCGCACCCCTACGGCACTCGTACCGGACTTTCGCGCCGCCGAAACCGCTGATGGAGCGATGGTGTCAGACGTTGCGGCTCTGCCGCGCAATGTGTGTTTGCGTAAAGGTGGGTCCGCTCGGGGGCTTCAAATGAGGGGACGCTTGTGGCGGCCGTACCCGACCAATTCAGGTTATTGGCGTATTGGCGGCGGTTCTGCCGGTTGCATCGATGTCCAATTCTCCCACTGAGCGCGCCGGCATGCGGCCGATAGCGAATAACCACAATGTTGGTGCGCTCGGCGGACGTCTGAACGCCAACACAATCACTATCATCCCGAGCAATCCGAACGATACCTATCGATCAAGTGCTAGTACGGCAGCGGCAATGGTAGGAGGGGTCGGACCGTTTAGTTTGTGACATCGGAGCTTGAAAGCACGGGAGGCGATCATGAGTTCTCCGATACATCTCGATGAAGATATCGATCCTGCATTGATGTACGCCCCGCCTTGGGCGCGTGAGTGGGTGCCCGCCGAGATCGCCGGCCGCCCAGCCGCACCGTTGATTGACGTTGACGAACGTAATTGCAATCCCACAACGCTCGCTCCCGAATTCAGCGGTGACCGTGCGATGCTGGAACTGCAGCGTCAGCTTGCGCTAAATCCCAACCTGATATCCGAGCCATCTCCTGAAGCCGGGTCGGTCGTATGGCCTATCCTGATCCGGCTGTGCGGGGTTATCAGCTTCGCCGCTTTCGTGGCGTGGGGCATAGTCTCCTATCACGGCATGGAAAAGCCAGTCGGAATCATGCCAGCCGAGGTTTCCACGCCAGCCATTTCCAGCGATCGCGTCCATTATGTTGATGTGGAGCTGGCGCGACCTACGATGGCTGCGCCGCGGACGGAGGACGCGGCTACCACGAATGTGCGGCGCAGTGCGGCAACGATTACGCCGTCACCTGCTGTACCTGCTGTGGTTGCGGTTGCCCCTTTACCTACTGCGTCTGTCAACGCAATCGCCGTCACGCCGGTGCCGGCGCAAACAATTGCACCTCCACCGGCGCAACCGGTGCCGCGGCCCGACAACCGTCCGACAGTTCGGCTCGACAGTGGCGAACTCGAAATGTTGGTCAAGCGCGGCAACGAATTCATCGCCAACGGCGATCTCGCTGCCGCACGGCTCCTCCTACGGCGCGGCGCCGAAGCCGGCAGCGCCGAGGCGGCTCTTGCACTCGGCGCGACTTTCGATCCGGTTGTGATGCAGCGTCTCGGCGCAATCGGGACGACGCCAGATATCACGCAGGCGCGGCAATGGTACCAGCGCGCCGCGGAACTTGGCTCAAGCGCCGCATCGCAACGACTGGCCGGGCTTGATGCGACTCGCTAAAGAGCACGCCACGCATTGCGAGCGGTCAAATCCCTAGGTAGCGATGCTGAATTGCAGGCGCTTGCGCTAATTGCTGCGAGCTTCCGACCCATACCACACGCCCGCGCTCGATAATGTAATGGCGGTCGGCTATGCGGGTCAGCGCCTTTACGTTTTTATCAATTACCAGGATCGATTGCCCACCGGCGCGTAGCCGTTCGAGCGAACGCCAAATTTCGTCACGCACGCGAGGCGCCAAGCCCTCGGTTGCCTCGTCCAGAATGAGAAGACGTGGATTGGTCATCAAGGCACGGCCAATGGCAAGCATCTGCTGTTCGCCTCCCGACAGCAGGTTTGCCATGCTGCTCGCCCGTTCGGCGAGGCGCGGAAATAGCGCCATCACCTTTTCGAGGGTCCATGGCTCGGCGGTAGCTCCGTGATTTGCCGCGGTTGCGACGAGGTTCTCGCGGGCTGTGAGGTTTGGAAATACCTGCCGGCCTTCTGGAACCAAGCCGACGCCGCGTTTGGCGATCCGGTAGGCAGGAAGCAAGCGGATTTCTTCGCCACCGAACCGGATCGAGCCTGCTGCCGTGGGTGTGAGACCCATAATTGAGCGTACTGTCGTGGTCTTGCCCATGCCGTTGCGGCCGAGCAGTGAAACCATCTCCCCCCGCCCGACGGTGAGCGACACGCCGAAGAGGACACGGCTCAATCCATAGCTCGTCTCCACGTCGCGCAATTCAAGAAGCGAATCGGACATGTCAGCCATCGACCGCACCTTCACCGAGGTAGGCTTCGCGCACGCCTGGATCGGCGCGAATGGCCGCCGGGTCGCCAGAGGCAATAATGCGTCCATAGACCAGGACGCTGATGCGGTCCGCCAATGCGAATACCGCATCGATATCATGCTCGATCAGTATCACGGTGATGCTGCCCTTCAGCGCACGCAGCATTTCCAATAAACGTGAGGAATCTTCGAGACCCATCCCCGCCATCGGCTCATCGAGCAGCAGCATGCGCGGCTGAGCTGCAAGGGCCATTGCGATTTCCAGCTGGCGCCGCTCACCATGACTGAGATCGGCGACCAGCGTGCTGGCTCGTTCGATCAGGCCCACGCGCGCCAGCGCCGTTTGCGCCGGTTCACGCAATTCTGGTTCGTCACGCGCGTTTTGCCAAAACCGAAACGAGTGGCCGGCATGGGCCTGCACCGAAAGCGCGATATTGTCGAGCGCTGTGAAATCCGGAAACAGCGTTGTGACCTGGAAAGAGCGCGCAAGGCCTAACCGGCTGCGCCGAAAAACCGGTAGTTTCGTTATATCGCGACCGTCAAAACGAATGCGTCCGCTATCCGGAACGAGTTCCCCGCTCAATTGCCCGATCAGGGTCGATTTGCCGGCGCCGTTCGGACCGATGATCGCATGCAATTCACCGGCCGGAATAACTAGCGAAATTTCGTCGGCCGCGATTACGCCGCCAAACCGCTTGGTCAGGCGTTCGACTTCGAGCAAAATCTCAGCCACGGCGCGATCCGGCAATTAAGCTATCGATCCCGCCATGCATCGAGATCGCTACGACAAGCAGGAACGGGCCAAGGATCAGATTCGAATACACCGTAACGCGTGAGAGTCCCTCCTCCAGTACCAAAAACGTGAGCGCGCCAATGAGCGGGCCGAACATCGCCTGCATGCCGCCAAGCACCACCATGACGATGAGATCGCCCGAGCGCGTCCAGTGCATCAACGCCGGACTGATAAAATCGGTGTGGTTGGCCAGCAGTGCGCCGGCAAGCCCGCACATTGCTCCGGCCAACACGAAACAAACCAGCCTATAGCGGAATGTTGGGAAGCCGATGGCGCGCATGCGTCGTTCATTCGAGCGCGCGCCTTGGATCACCATGCCGAAGCGCGAATTGACGATGCGCCATACCAAATAAATGCTGACCAGCAGCAGCACGAGACAAACATAATAGAATACGGTCCTGTTGGTGAGATCGACGACAGAGCCAAACTGGCTGCGACGATAGATGGTGAGCCCGTCGTCACCGCCATAGCGGTCGAGCCCGATCGCGACATAATAGATCATCTGCGCAAAGGCCAAGGTAATCATGATGAAATAGACTCCGCGGGTGCGCAGGCTGAGCGCACCGACGACAAGCGCGTAAAGAGCCGCGGCAGCGATAGCGACCGGCCACTGCACGAAACCGGATGCAATGCCTTCCTTCGCCAGAATACCGACTGCATAGCCACCAATGCCGAGGTAAGCGGCGTGCCCGAAGCTCACCATGCCGCCGAAACCCATGATCAGGTTGAGGCTGAGCGCCGCAATTGCCAGAATGATTACGCGGGTGAAGAGGGTCAGCGCGAATGTCTCTCCAGCAAGCGCCGTATAGACCGGCACAAGAGCCAGAATCGCGATAAGAGCGACATTGATGGCCACGCGCGGCGTCAGCACGCCGGGGAGCCATGCTTTCTGCACGGCAGGGATTGGACTCATTTACTCGCCACCGGAAACAAGCCCTCGGGGCGCACGATCAGCACCAGCGCCATCACCAGATAGATGGTCATAGATGACAATGCTCGGCCTAAGCTTGAAGAAGCGCTTTCACTTAAGAATGCACGCAACAGATCGGGCACGAAGGTCCGCCCGACGGTATCGGCGAGTCCAACCAGCAGCGACGCGACGAACGCGCCGCGGATCGAACCAATGCCGCCAATGGTGACGACGACGAAGGCGGCGATCAAAATGTTCTCGCCCATACCGATCTGGACTGTAAGAATCGGCGCCTGCATCAATCCGGCGAAGCCGGCAAGCGCAGCGCCCAACCCAAACACCAGCGTATAGAGCAGTTTGATGTTGACACCGAGCGCGCCAACCATTTCACGATTCGAAGCTCCCGCGCGGATGAGCATGCCTAGACGAGTGCGCATGATCAGAAGGTATATGAGTACAGCGACAGCGAGTGTCACGGCGATGATCACAACCCTGTAAAGTGGGTAAAATAGACCAGGTACTAACTCGATCGCATTGAGCATCTCGGGCGGCAATGACAGCGTCATGCCAGCCGGTCCCCATATCAGCCGCACAAGCTCGTTAAAGAACAGCAACAAGCCGAACGTGCCGAGCACGTGATCGAGATGATTGCGGCCATACAAACGGCGTATGGCAACGACTTCGAGCACCATGCCGACTAACGCGGTGGCGGCAAGCGCAAGGATTGCGCCAAGCAGGAAGCTATCGGTCCATTCTGCGAAACTGGCAGCGAAATAGGCGCCCAGCATGTACAGCGAACCGTGCGCCAGATTGACCAGATCCATAATGCCGAAGATCAGCGTCAGGCCGGCCGCCAGCAGAAACAAGAGCATGCCAAGCTGGATGCCGTTCAGAAACTGCTCGAAGAAGTAGAGCATGGCGCAACGTCACTCTTAAGACATCTGATGTGCCCACGTTTATCGCGAGCATGCACGTTTTGCCATTCAAGCGAACCAGAGGTTCGGACCAGGCGTGGATGGCCGGGCAAAGACCGCGCCCGCAACGGCGATCTCCGCTCGACCATGACCGCCATCGAGTGAAACGCGATAGCTAAAAAGGTCTGCGCTCACTTCATCGGGCATCGGTCGTGGAATCGATCTTGATCGTCTTTGACGATCGTCGCGACAGTGTGGAGCGAATAGCTACCGTCCGCGTTCTTCACGGCGTCCTGGAGGTAGAAGTTTTGAATCGGGATATGATTGTTGCCGAACTTGAAATTGTCGCGCACTGACTTGAAGTCGGCCTTTTCCATCTCCTTGCGCATGCCTTCTTTGTTGCTGAGATCGCCTTTCACGGCCGTTATGGCAGAATCGATCAATCCCACAGCGTCATAAGTCTGCGCGCCATAGAACGATGGCGAGGCATTGTATTTCGCTTTGTAGTCAGCGACGAATTTCTGATTGGCAGGATTGGGCAGATCGTTGACCCATTCCTGAGCGCCGGGGACGCCGACCGCAAGGTCCTTCAAGCGCGGCAGCGACAAATCATCGATGGTAAATGCCGTATAAAGCGGAATCTGCCCCTTGAGCCCCGCTTGCACATATTGCGTGACAAATTGGACGCCGGCGCCGCCTGGATAGAACGCAAAAATTGCATCGGGTTTTGCGGCGCGCGCCTTGGAGAGTTCAGCCGAGAAATCGAGCTGATCGGGCCAGCGCGTAAGCTCCTGCCCCACGATTTGACCCTTGAAAGTCTGTTGCACGCCCGCGAGCATGTCTTTTCCCGCGGCGTAGTTTGGACCGATGAGGAAGGCGGACTTCACGTTCTTCTGATTCATATACAAACCGACCGCTGCAGGCGTCTGATCGTTTTGCCATGAGGTCGAAAATGCATAGGGCGAGCACAATTCGCCGGCAAACGGCGAAGCACCGGCGTTGGTGACCACCGTCATCGTCTTCGAATCGACCAGCGGCTTGAGCGACGCAAGCAGCACATTCGACCAAATATATCCGACGACGAAATCCACATGATTGGACTCGATCAATTCTTGGGTTTTCTGCACACCCACTTCCGGCTTGGTCTGATCGTCGGCGTAAATCACTTCGACCGGCAGGCCGCCAAGCTTGCGCCCATGATGGTCGAGCCCAAGCTCAAACGAATTTTTCATGTCGTTGCCGATCGCGGCCGGCGGACCGGTAAAGGTCGAAATGAAACCGATCTTCAACGTTTTTTGCTGGCCCATTGCCGGCGTGGCGGCGAGCGCCAGCACGGTGCCCGCGGCAATACACACATTTCTCATTTAGCCCCTCCTCTGGTGGGCGACGGCCGATGCGTCAAAGCATGTCAAAGTACTCACGATGCTCCCATTCGCTGACGTCGGCCTGTCCAGGGTTGTTGGTCGTTTCCTTGCGGCACCGCGTGATCTCAGCTTCCTTCATATGAGCATAATAGTCCACAAATCCTTCGCCAAATCCGGCACGGAAACAAGCACTCGCACGCAATGCCGCAAGCGCCTCTTCCAGCGTTGCCGGCAAGGCCTCTGCGGCGCTCTCCTGGTATGGCGCCTCGTTGGCTGGACCTGGATCGAGACCACGGGCAATTCCATCGAGCCCCGCGTAGATCTGCGAGGCTATGTAGAGGTACGGGTTGGCCAGCGGCTCGCCGCTGCGATTTTCAATGTGCGTGGCTGGATCGCCGCACTCTCCCATGACGCGGATCATGACGCCGCGATTGTCCTTGGCCCAAACCGCTTGAACGGGGGCCATGCTGTTGAGGCCGCGATAACGCTTATAGCCGTTGATCGTCGGCGTGGTGAACGCGGTCGCGGCCCGCGCATTGGCCAACAGTCCCGCCAAAAACTTGCGCCCGAGCGGCGACAGCGGGTCCCCATCGTTCTGTGAGGTAAAGGCGTTCGCCTTGGATTTCGTATCGACGAGCGATTGATGCAGATGCCAACCACTGGCAAGCATATTGGGCAAACGCGGTCGGCACATGAAGCTTACGAGATAGCCATGCCGGCGCGCCACCTGTTTGATCGCGCTGCGCAATAGCACCATCGCATCGGCGGCTGCGATCCCGAGTTCGGGAGCCAAGGTGAACTCATATTGGCTGGGGCCGAATTCAACTTCCACGGACTGCAGCGGCAGGCCGAGCGCCACGACACTCTTGCGCAAGATATCAAGAATTGGCGCGACTTGATCGTAGCGGCCCTCGGTGAGGTATTGATAGCCATGCGTCGTGTGGCTCACGAGCGGCGGCTCGGCCGGCCAGTCGAGCGTATCAGTGGCAAGTCGAGGATCTTCTATCTTGAACAAGTGAAACTCAATCTCGAGGCCAGCCACATAATCGAAACCGGCCTTGGCAAGTTTACTGAGCGCATCGCGGCAAAGCTGCCGGGTTGCGAGCGGGACCTTCTTGCCGTTGGCAAAATAGCAGTCACACAAAACCCAGCCCGTGTTTTCTGCCCAGGGCAAGCTGCGAAAAGTTTGCGGATCGGCCACCATGATGAAATTACCGGCGCCACCCATTTCCGAAATGCCAATCCCCGCTTCCGGTTCGAAAACCGGAAACACGGTACGATGCGCAGTATCCTTGGCGAAAAGCGTGCTGGTCATTGTCACGCCGCTGCGCAGCGCACGCAAAGCCTCGGCTGCAACGAGCGTCTTACCCCGCAGGACGCCGTGTTGATCCGGGAATGAAAAACGAACCAGCTCAAGTTTCTTTTGGGTGATCGCTTTTTCGATAGCCATGGCGGCGCGAACTTGTGCTCCGCTCCACAATCGATGCCGATCAACGAAACTCAACGCCAGCGATCGGCGCTTATGCGATGACATGCTGTTGCCCCGCTATGCTGCCGGACGGCGGCGCGGACTAAATTCAAGGCAATTTAGCCCAACTGGCGCCATTACGTTTGGCGGCGTCGGTTCGCTGCCAATAGCCGCGGTAGTCGTCCGTCGGGCCGATACCGTCGATCGCCGCCGGTCCGGTCATCATCTTGGCGGAGGCCGCGTCGAAGGCGATCGGCGGGACGTCGCCCTTTTCGACAGCATCAATCGCGGCGCGCAATAGCCGGCGATATGCGGCGATCGCTTTATCGGATTGCCCGAGATGCTCCTGGGTGCGGTCGGCGATCTCGCCCATCGACTCGCAGGCCCATTGGTCGTGAACATTGATGTCGGCGCCCATCCCGGTATACGTGTCATGTTCCTGCTCATGCGGATCGAACCCGTAATTGTTGCTCTTGTTCTTGCGCGGGATGTAATCCGGTAATTCATAGAGCTGCAGGCGTTGCCGCCGCATCTCATCTTTGTCCACTGGCGCGCCGAAACTTGTGAAGATCGCGTACCAATAATGTTTTTTATCGTCGATCGGCACGTGCCACTGCGTGATGGTCATTTCCCGGCTCATCGGTATGACAAAAGCATTTGGGAACATCAAATTCGTCACGCGCACGTGACTATTGTCGGCATCGATCTGCCGCAACGCCAAGATACGAAAGCCGAATTCTGTCGGCTCGACCTCGATGCGCGGCCGCGGAAATTCACGCATGATTTTTGTCATCGGGATTGCCGAATCGATCGAAGTATCGCGAAACAGCTTGCCGTAACCCGCCTTGGGATCTTCGTCATGAAAAAAACGATGCAGGAAAGACGTGTGCGCCGGATCGATACCGACTTCCAATGACTGCAGCCAGTTGCAATCAATCATGCCCTTGAACGCAAAGGTGTGCGAACTCGGCGCGACGAAGCAATCGAAATCGGGGAATTCCGGCGGCGCGCCGTCTCCCATATAGGCAAATAAAATGCCGCTGCGCTCTACGACGGGATAGGTCTTGTGACGGATATTGCGACATAGATTGCTGTCCTCCGGCTCCGCCGGCGTTTGCAGGCACTTGCCGTCGACATCGAACAGCCAGCCATGAAATGCGCACCGCAAACCGCCATCCTCGAGACGTCCATAGGTAAGATCGGTGCCGCGGTGCGGACAAGCTCGGCCAAGCAGTCCACACCGCCCGGTCTCGTCTCGGAAGATTACAAGATCTTCGCCAAGCAGCCGCACCGGCTTTATAGGGCGGTTGCCGCTGAGTTCGTCGACCAACGCAGCCGGCTGCCAATAGCGGCGCAGTAATTCCCCTGCGGGCGTGCTGGGACCAACGCGCGTGATGCGATCATTCTGTTCCGCGCTCAACATGGCGATCTCCGAAATTCCTACCCTGCCGAACCGCCGAAGCATTCAAAGCAAAAGTAAACCGAGGACGGCGACGTATGGCTTGATGCCAAAGCTGCTGATGTTTCCCCATGACATCGCAACAGCAATTGATCTGATCCATTGGACAAGCCACTGTAGCCCGGCGACTTGCTCCACGCCTCATACAAATAGTCGCTTCTCTAGTATAGCTGAGCATTTCATGGGACAAACCTATGATCCAAAAAATTGAGCTCGGTCTCGATACATTCGGTGACATTCAGGCCGGGCCCGACGGCCAATTGTTGGGCCATGCGCAAGTCATACGCAACGTAATCGACGAGGCTGTGCTTGCCGACGAAGTCGACGTTCATTGTATCGGGCTCGGCGAGCATCATCGGCCGGATTTTGCCATATCTTCTCCGGAGGTCCTCCTCGCCGCAATCGCCTCGCGGACCAAGCGCATTCACCTTGCCTCCTCGGTGACGGTGCTGTCGTCCGACGATCCCGTCCGGGTGTTTCAGCGGTTCTCGACTGTTAACGCGGTATCAAACGGCCGTGCCGAGGTGATCCTTGGCCGCGGCTCCTTTACCGAGTCCTTTCCGCTGTTCGGTTACGACCTATCCGATTACGAGGCCCTATTCGACGACAAGCTCGATCTGTTCGCCGCACTCTTGAAAAACGAAGCCGTCACTTGGCGGGGCCAAACGCGCCCTCCCTTGACCAATCAGCGTGTGTTTCCGCCGATCGAAGCCGGCCCGCTCAAAACCTGGATCGGCGTCGGCGGCAGCCCGGAATCGGTTGTCCGCGCCGCACACTACGACCTGCCACTGATGCTTGCCATTATCGGCGGCGCCCCCAATCGCTTTCAGCCTTATGTCGATCTCTATCATCGCGCTTTCGCGCAATTCGGTAGACCGGTTCGCGAAATCGGCGTCCACTCGCACGGTTATGTCGCCGAAACCGACGACAAAGCGCGAGAGGAACTGTGGCCGGATTACAAAAAGATGCGCGACCGGATCGGCGCCGAACGCGGTTGGCCGCCGATGACGCGAGCAGCATTCGATTCGGAAATCGAAGGCGGCTCACTCTATGTCGGATCCCCCGAAACGGTTGCGCGCCGCATCGCCACGACGGCAAAGGCGCTCGGCATCTCTCGTTTCCACATGAAATATAGCGCCGGCGCGCTGTCGCATGACAAGATCATGCGGTGCATCGAATTGCACGGCCGCAAGGTGATTCCGCTCACGCAGGATATGCTCGCGTGACCGCAGCTTTATTGCCGTCGCAAAGTTCATGCGATTTGGCCAGCCACCCAGGTGTGTTGCACTTTGACGCTGTCAGAATCGATTGCCACCATGTCGGCGCGATATCCTGGCGCGAGTTTGCCCAGCCGATCGCCGAGACCAAGGAAATGCGCTGGGTTGGTCGAGGCGAAACGTAGCGCCTGCGTAAGCGGAACGTCTAATAAACGCACGCAATTGCGAACCGCGCTGGCCATATCGAGACAAGCGCCAGCGAGCCGGCCATCTTCTCGCATGCAGCGCCCGTCGCGCACCACAATTGTTTCTCCGTTGAGGTTGAACGTGCTGAGCGTGCCACCGACGGGCGGCATCGCGTCGGTCACCAGCATAGGCCGGCCGAGGCCTCGCAAAGCCAACCGCAGGATGGCCGGTGCGACGTGAATTCCGTCGACAATCAGACCGTACCAAACATTGACGGATTCCAGCGCCGCTGCAATCGGTCCTGGCTCGCGCGACTCAAGCGCCCGCATGGCGTTGAACAAATGCGTGAAGCCAGTCAGTCCGGCAGCGATGGCCTGCTGTGTCTGTGCATAGGTCGCCATGGAATGGCCAAGCGCCACACGCACGCCGGCCTTGACGAGTTTGCCGATAAACTCGCTCGGCACTTGCTCCGGCGCCAAGGTGACAAGCGTTACGCCTTGGTGCCGCGCCGCGATCACATCGAAATCGTCTGATGTGGGCTGCCGGATAAAGCGCCGATCGTGCACGCCGCGTTTTTCTAGCGAAAGGAATGGACCTTCGAGATGGATGCCGAGAACGCCGGGCTCAACGCCGCTCAGAGCTTCCACCGCGACCAATGCCGATTTCATTTTAGTCGGACTGTCGCTGATCAGCGTTGGCAGGAGCGCCGTGGTGCCAAACCGGCGATGCGCGCTGACTATCTTGCGTATGGTTTCGGGCGTCGGCGCATCATTGAACAGGGCGTCACCGCCGCCATTGACCTGAACATCGATGAAGCCGGGCGCCAACCAGATGCTTTCCGGCAATTCATGCAGTGGCATGCCTTGAGCGACTTCGGCGCGCGAAACAATGCCGCTGATACGTGCGCCGTCGATAACTACAGCCGCGTTACGATGCAATCTTTTGCCATCGAACACGCAGCTTGCGGCGACCGCGTGCGGTTGCCCGCTTCGTGCGCCGTTCATCGCGTGCGCGTCACTTTTTGCAGATGCCGCGGCTGATCGACGTCCGTGCCGCGTTGCGCCGCAAGCTTCACCAGGAGGGCATAGAAACTCTGGATCATGCAGATCGCATCGGCATCGGGATGATCGGACGGTAAGACCGGCAGGCGACCGGTTTGCGTACCGCCTGGCTCGGCAACCATCACGCAAGCTCCCTTGCGACGCAGATCGCCGACGAGAGCCGTCAAACTTGCCGCAGCCTCATCGCAAGGATTGAACGCAAGTATCGGAAACTCGTTTGAAACAAGCGCTATCGGTCCATGACGAAACTCAGCCGCGCTGAACGCCTCGCCATGGAGCTCACAGGTTTCTTTCAGTTTCAGGGCTGCTTCGCGCGCGATCGCCAGCGTCGGGCCGCGGCCGATTGTGATCAGGTTCTCGGCTCGGCTGAGCGCGGCAAGCGCTTCGTGCCAATCGAGTTGGCTTGCCTGCATCAGCCGATTGGGCAGGCGCGCGTGGGCCAATCGCATTGACGGATCGTCGGCCCAGACGGCCGTCAATTGCAGCAGCGCCGCCAGAGACGCCACGAAGCTTTTGGTCGCGGCGATACTTCGTTCAATTCCGGCACCGAGCGGCAGAACGAATTCCGACGCTTCCGCCAAGGGGCTATTTGGATCGTTGACGACCGCCGCCGTGATGGCGCCTGCCGCCCGCGCCATCGCCGCGGTCTCGATCAGATCGTCGCTGCGGCCAGATTGCGAAACCGCTAAAAAAAACTGATCCTTCAGGTTCAAAGCGCGGCGATACACGGTTGCAATATTGGGCGCTGCGGCGGCGACGGGCACTCCGAGGCGAAATTCGATCAGGTGCTTGGCAAAGGTCGCGGCGTGTGCCGAACTGCCCCGCGCGCAAGTGACAACGACCCTCGGCTGATGGCGATGAAGTCGCGCGATTAGGGCCGCCAACGGCGAGGCAAGATTATTTGTCTGCCGGTCGACCGCGGCGGCCGCTTCCTGCAGATCACTTGCCATGCCGCCGCTTAACTTCATCGCCGTCATTCTCGCGTCAAGCCAAGATTACGCCACATGTTGCAACGATTCTGCCGTCGAGCGAGCGAGCGTCAGCGCCCCATCGACCGCGTCCCCGGCAGGTTCGATGAGGCGCGATTTTGTCTCCGCCGCAAGCCATGGCTGCAAGGCCGAGGCGAAACCACCCACCAAGGCCAATCGCGCAACACCGAGTGCGATCAACCTGACCGCAAGCCGATCGATATGTGCCGCGGCCATTTGCATCAATTCGACCGCCGCCACGTCGTCGCGGAGAGCATGGCCGACGACGCATGGCGCGAAGGTGCCAAAATCGCGCGGCGAAGCAGTCGCGGTCCAGCCAACGATCGCATGGGGATCGTTGCCAAACTCCGTAAAAAGCACGCGCAACAGGGGCGTCCATGCGATGCGGCCGTCATGCGCCCACAATACCCGGCGCAATGCCTCAATGCCGATCCAAGCTCCGCTACCTTCGTCGGAGATCGGCAAACCCCAGCCGCCAATGCGATAGGTCTGTTCTTTCATGACGGCCCAGCCCACGGCGCCGGTGCCGGCAATGATCACTCCGCCGTCCTTGCCGCCATGCGCGCCAATACATGCGGCATGGGCATCGGTCGTAATAACGGCCGTGCGGAACGGATGACCGTATTGCTTCGCAGCAGCCAATTGTCTGGGCTCGCTGGCACCAGCCAATGCGAGGCAGGCGACAATGCGTGAGAGGTTTTGCTCCGCTAAATCGGCGGTGTCGAGGCACCGTCGCGCTGCATCGACAACCGATGAAAAACTGGCTTCGATCCCGAGAAGCAAATTAGCCGGTCCACTGACCGCTTCGGCGAGTAGCCGCCCGGAATAAGTAGATAGCCGCGCTCGAGATTGCGTACCGCCGCCATCAACGCCCAGAAGCAGGATGCTTTGCCCAACCATTGGCTTCCTAAACTCGCGGAAATCGCTCCAGACTGTTAGAACAAAATGCAGGTAATTTGGTTTGATTTAAGGTTTACTTGATGGTCAAGGCTAATTGATGCCGATTGTTGAATCTCATGGAGACTGAACGCGTTAGCCCGCGTTATTCGGATATCGACCTGTGGGAACCCGGCGATATCCTAGACGCGCTGATCGAAAGCCAAATGGCTGCGGTCGCAGCCGTGCGTCCCGCGCTGCCTGCAATCGAACGTGCCGCTGAAGCAATGCAGGCGCGTTTATCAGGTGATGGCAGGCTGATTTATGTTGGTGCGGGAACGTCCGGTCGGCTTGCAGTCCAGGATGGCGCCGAGCTTGTCCCAACCTTCAACTGGCCGCAGGACCGCCTGCTGCTACTGATGGCAGGAGGCAAGGAAGCGTTGTTGCATTCGGTTGAAGGCGCGGAAGATGAGATTGATCAAGCCGCGCGACTGGTGCGACACCATCGGATTGGCGCCGCCGACGTGGTGATCGCGGTGGCGGCAAGCGGAACGACGCCTTTTACGGTGTTCTGCATGCGCGAGGCAAAACGGCGCGGGGCGTTCGCGATCGGGATCGCTAACAACCGATCCACACCGCTGCTCACTGAGGCGGATTGCCCAATCTACATCGACACGGGCCCGGAGCCGATCGCCGGTTCGACGCGAATGAAAGCCGGCACTGCGCAACGCGTGGCGCTCAACCTGCTCTCGACGCTGCTCATGATCCGCTTAGGCCGCGTGCATGAGGGACTCATGGTCGACGTCCAGGCGATCAACGCCAAGCTCATTGGCCGGAGCGAAAACATACTGCGGCGGCTCAGCGGCCGCAGCGAGAAGGAGGTCCGCGAGGCCCTGCAAAGTGCCGGCGGCAACGTGAAAAAGGCGATGCTCGTTCTGCACGGTTGTACGGCTGAGAAAGCCGATGCCCTCCTTGAACAGGCCGGTGGGCGTTTGCGAACAGCGCTACGGCTCGCCGGAAGCTCTTCTGCAGCCGCATCCGAGATCCTGACCGTGGACGCCGATGCTGCCTCTGCAGTGCCTGACAAGGTAGAAGATAGGTAGCGACGCGGCATAGCGCGGCTCGCTCAGCCTTTCTTCGCTAGTGCGTCGAATTGCATCAGCCGCTCGAGAAGGGACCCCAGATCCTTGAGCGCAATCATGTTCGGGCCGTCCGACGGCGCACGATCGGGATCTTGATGCGTTTCGATGAACACCCCAGCGACTCCGACAGCCGTCGCTGCGCGCGCTAACACCGGAACGAAGACGCGCTCGCCGCCGGACGAAGTGCCCTGCCCGCCCGGCTGCTGCACCGAGTGGGTGGCGTCGAAGATTACCGGCGCGCCGATTTTTGCCAGGACCGGCAATGCCCGCATATCCGAGATGAGTGTGTTGTAGCCAAACGACACGCCGCGCTCGGTAACAAGCACGTTGGGATTGCCCGCAGCCGTAATCTTGGCCACCACATTGGCCATGTCCCAGGGCGCGAGGAATTGGCCTTTCTTGACATTGATCGCACGCCCGGTCTTTGCCGCGGCAACGAGGAGATCGGTCTGGCGACAGAGGAACGCAGGAATTTGCAAGACATCGACGGCCTCTGCGACCGGCGCGCATTGGTCTGGCTCGTGTACGTCGGTAAGAACCGGAATGCTCAACTCGCGGCGCAAGTCGGCGAAGATCGCGAGCGCCTTATCAAGGCCAAGGCCGCGCGCGCTTGAGGCGCTGGTGCGGTTCGCCTTGTCGAACGAGGTCTTATAGACGAGACCGATCCCGAGCCCGGCGGTGATTTCCTTCAGCGCCGCTGCCATCTCGAAGGCATGCGCTCGGCTTTCCAGAGCACAGGGCCCGGCAATCACGGCAAGCGGCAAGCCGTTACCGAACTTAACTTTGCCGACAGTGACAATCGCGTTGGGTTTTGCGGTCATTGCATTATTGGGCGCTGGGACCAGCCGCGTCGCGCGGCGCAATCTGTCGTCATTTTACCGCGGAAAACGCCGTCGGCAGAAGCATCTGGTTACGCGCATTCTGAATGATTGGACCATCCCTTTCGCTGTCGGCGCGCGCCGATATCCATTGTGGATCACTCATGAATGCTGTCCATTTTTTCTCACGCTCGGCGAGCGAGTCCCAGGCAAGCAAGTACGTCAACTCATGATTGGAATCGCCAATCAGCGTAGTCCAGAAACCGGCCTGCCGAATTCCGTGCTTCTTCCATAGCTCAAGCGTGACCTTCTCAAAGCGCTGCAGCAGAACCGGCAACCTGCCCGGTACGGTTCGGTAGATGCGAATTTCGTAAATCATGTGCTTTCCCCGAAAAACTAGTTGTAAGCCGCCGGTTTTCGGCGGTCGACGGCGTTCGACCGGCCTTGCGACGATTTATTATACGAGCCGGCTCTGCTCCACCGCCGCGCCGATAAAAGACGCAAACAGCGGATGCGGCGCAAAGGGGCGCGATTTCAGTTCGGGATGAAATTGCACGCCGATGAACCAGGGATGGTCTTCATATTCGATGATTTCGGGAAGAAGGCCATCCGGCGACATGCCCGAGAAGCGCATGCCGTGTTGCGCCAAGCGGTCCTTATACGCAGTATTGACCTCATAGCGATGGCGATGGCGCTCGGAAATCTCGGTCGCATGATAGATTTCCGACGCCCGTGAGCTGCGCTGCAACACGGCTTGATAGGCGCCGAGCCGCATCGTTCCACCCATATCGCTGCTGATCCCGCGCTTCTGCAACTCGTTGCCCTTTATCCATTCGGTCATGAGCCCGACCACGGGCTCTGACGTGGCGACAAATTCAGTCGAGTTCGCTTGTTCGATTCCGCACAGATTCCGCGCCGCCTCGATGACGGCCATTTGCATGCCAAAACAGATGCCAAAATACGGCACGCGGCGCTCGCGCGCGAACTGCGCTGCCCGGATTTTGCCCTCGGCGCCGCGCTGACCGAATCCGCCGGGCACCAAAATGCCATCGACATGCTCCAGGAACGGCACCGGATCTTCGTTCTCGAATACCTCGCTCTCGATCCAATCGAGATTGACTTTCACCTTATTGGCGACGCCGCCGTGTGAGAGCGCCTCGATCAGCGACTTATAGGCGTCCTTCATGCCGGTATATTTGCCGACCACCGCGATGGTGACGTCGCCTTCGGGGTTGCGGATGCGCTCGTTGATGAAATGCCAAGTCGCCAGGTCGGGCCGCGGCGGATTGTCGATCCCGAATGCGGCGAGCACCTCATGGTCCAGGCCGGCAGCGTGATACGCTTCCGGCACCGCATAAATGTTGTCAACGTCGCGCGCTTCGATCACGGCACTTTCGCGTACATTACAGAACAAAGCGAGTTTGCGCCGTTCGCTGACAGGAATTTCGCGATCGGTCCTACACAACAGGACATCGGGCTGGATGCCAATCGCGCGCAATTCACGGACCGAGTGCTGCGTCGGTTTGGTTTTCAGCTCGCCCGCGCTCGGAATGAACGGCATCAGGGTCAAATGGATGTAGACCGTATCGCCGCGCGGCAGATCGTTGCCGAGCTGTCGGATCGCTTCGAAGTAAGGCAGGCCTTCGATGTCGCCGACAGTGCCGCCGATCTCGCACAGAACAAAATCGAAATCCTCGTTGCCATCGCGAACGAATTCCTTGATGGCATTGGTGACATGCGGAATGACCTGGATAGTCGCGCCGAGATAATCGCCGCGCCGCTCCTTGGCGAGAATTTCCTGATAGATGCGCCCGGTTGTGATGTTGTCCTGGCGGGTCGCCGGCCGGCCCGTGAAACGTTCGTAATGTCCAAGGTCGAGATCGGTTTCCGCGCCATCGTCGGTGACGAAGACCTCGCCATGCTGATATGGCGACATCGTCCCTGGATCGACGTTGAGATAAGGGTCGAGCTTGCGCAGCCGGACCCTGTAGCCGCGTGCCTGCAACAGCGCGCCGAGCGCCGCCGATGCGAGACCCTTGCCAAGTGAGGAAACCACGCCGCCGGTGATGAAGATATACCGCGCCATGGGACCTAACCCTTAGCGTGCCTTGCTCGATTCGACGAGTGATTTTCCGGAATGTCTGCCGGGCCGTGGTTAAAAGCACCCCGTATTCCGATAAAAACGCTTTGTTTCCAGGTGATTACGTTGATGTCTTTAGGCGCGACTGCAAGTCGGAATGTGTGGGCATCGCCTGCTCGGCGTCTACTCGCGCATTCTTGCACGAGCCGCACAACGGAACGCACGAGCGGCGGGGTCTTTATTTTGATTGCGGCACCTGTGGTCCGGTGGGTGGCTGAGAGTTCGGCGCCGTGCCAGGACCAGACGGTAACGTCGGGATTCCCTTTTGCAATTGGTTGAGAAGACCGCCGCCCTGTTGTCCGGGGGGCGCCGTCGGCGACGGCGGAGCCGGCATCTCTTGAGTTGTCGGCGAGCCCGTATTGATGATCGAGGTCGGATGTCGCTGAAAGCTCGCCAACCACGACAAAACCAGGCTGGTCGCAAAGAAGCCCGCAGCCAATAGCGCCGTGGTTCGCGACAAAACGTTGGCCGTGCCGCGGCTCGACAGAAAGCCGGTCGTTGAACTGATCAAGCCGCCGCCCTCTGATTTCTGCAGCAGCACCACGCCGATCAGCGCGAGAACCAGCATCAGATGAATAACGATAATGACAGTCAGCATTCCGATATCCGCTTGCGACCCGTCTGAGAACGTCCGGCGAGCAGCCTAAAGCCCTGCTTCGCGCTCCTAATATAGGAACGGCGCGAGGTCTCTACACGGTTCGCGGCGGCATTTCTATGGCGCTTTGCGCCAAAGCCGCGCGAGTCAAGCAATTGCGATTGGCGAATGCCCCATTTGGCTCAGTTTCGCGGTATCCGGGGCTTTCACCTGCATTCGCAGAGATCTCCGGCTCATAATTCACGATAGACGCCGGCAATAGCCAGAAATTCGACGGCATCCAAGCTTGCGCCGCCGACCAGTGCGCCATCGACGTTTTCCACTGTGAGCAATTGCTTCGCGTTGCTCCGTCTCACTGAGCCGCCATAAAGAATGCGCATATCGCGCCCGGTTTCGGCGAAATGCGACGACAGCCGCGCCCTAATGCGCCCTCTGATGAATGTGTGCATCTCGCGCACATCATCCGGCGTCGGCGTCAGCCCCGTCCCAATCGCCCACACGGGTTCGTAGGCGACCGCCACACCCTCTGCGTCGTCCGGCAAGGAGCCATCGAGTTGCGCACGCAAGACGGCACGGGTGTGCCCGGCATCGCGCTCGGCGCGGGTTTCGCCGATGCAGATGATTGCGAGAAGCCCCGCGCGCCGGGCTGCAAGCGCCTTGGCACGGACCACTGCATCGGTTTCACCGTGATAGCGGCGCCGCTCCGAATGTCCGACAATCACGGCCGTCGCGCCCGCGTCGCGCAGCATTTCTGCGGAGATGTCGCCGGTATAAGCACCGGCAGCCTCGGCGTGACAATCTTGGCCGCCAATTGCGACGGGCGTGCCACGGGCCGCCACCGCAAAACTGGCAATAAGCGTCGCCGGCGGACAGACGACAATATCGACCATGGCAAGGGTGCGCGCGCCAGCGATAATTTTTTCCAGCTCCGCGCTCGAAGCTTGCAGCCCGTTCATCTTCCAGTTGGCCACAACCAGCCGACGACCCGTTGTCATGTTGCTCTCATGTTCAACTCGCCAGAACTTCGTCGATAAACCCCGCAGGGTCGGCACAAAATTCCCGCATAAGCCGATAATGATCCGTTTCGTCAACGCTAATCGGCTCGAGGCCACCGCCTGAAAGCCGCAACAGCTGCGCCTTTGGATATGCCATCAGAAGCGGCGAATGGCTCGCCATCACGACTTGGCAGATGCCGGAGCTCTCCATGCGCCGAAGCAGCTTGAGAAAAGTAATCTGCCGCGATGGCGATAAGGCCGACTCCGGCTCGTCGAATATGAAAATGCCCTGGCGACGACAGCGCTCCTCAAAAAACCTCAGGAATCCTTCACCATGCGAATGCGAGAGAAAATCGGGCGGCGCGCCGTGCGACTCAAGCGCGACCGCATCTAGATATCGCGCTACGGAGAAGAAACTCTCGGCCCGAAAGAACCAGCCGCTCGTGATCTTTGGCAGCCATGCCGCGCGCAGCGCGTCCGCGAGCCGGCCGCCCATGGCTTCGATCGCGCCTGAATGGTCGACCGGCCGGTAGCCCTTGCCGCCCCCCGCATCGTCATATCCGGCAAGCGCCGCGATACCTTCCAATACCGTCGACTTTCCCGTGCCATTTTCACCGACCAGGATGGTGATCGGTCGCTCGAATTCGATTTCGAATCCCCCGCGTAAGAGCGGCAGGCAAAAGGGATAAGCGCCCGCGTCGGCGACAAGAGATTCGTCGAGCCAGACCCGCCTAAGGTAGGGCGCCGGCAATCTAATGGCCCGCTTCTTCATCTTTTGCGCCTGCGACAAACAGCCGTTAGCAGAACATTGGCGCGTTTGTTTCAGCGAATTGCGTAACCGTTCGGGGCGTTACCTTTTCCCCAGAAATCCTTGGTATTCCTGCTGCTCTAGCGTATCGTGGTATTACGTCTGGCAACATTCAATTGCCCTCATTTTGTTGCCACGGCGTTGCCACGGGGGCGAACATGCCGAAGGCTAGCACCGACAAGCGGACTCTAACTGACCGGACATTACGGTCGCTGAAGCCCAAGGGCAAACCTTACGATATCAGGACACGGAGGTCCGTGGGCTGCGGGTTCGGGTAATGCCCAGCGGGCAGCGGTCGTTCGTCTTGCTGGCTCGACATTCTGGCAAGCACTCAGCCCCCACTCGCCGGGCGCTGGGGGTCTATGACGTAATGAGCCTTGAAGGGGCCAGAGACGAAGCGAGGCAATGGCAGAAGCTCATTAAGAAGGGCGTCGACCCCTCTACTATCAGGCAACGAGAGCGCGTCGAGAAAGAGCGGGAACAAAAAAACACGTTCCGAGCGGTTCTGGAAGCGTTCAATAAAGACAAGCTGGAGGGCCTGCGCAGGGGTCGTGAGGTCAACCGCGATCTTGAGAAGCTTGCCAATGAAACCGGATGGGGCGGGCGGCCAATCACGGATATCACCGCGCTGGAGGTCCGCGATGTCATCAAGCGATACAAGGACCGCGGCAAAATCCACCACGCCCATAATCTGCTGGGCTACATCCGCCGCTTGTTTAATTGGGCAATCGACCAGCAAGTCTATGTTGGCCTGGAAACATCGCCCTGTGATCGCCTGAAGCCCAATGCGATCATTGGCGAGAAGAAACTGCGCAATCGTATCCTGAATGATACCGAGCTGCGCGCTGCTTGGATTGCCACCGATAGGATGGGTTATCCCTATGGGCCGCTTTTCAAGCTTTCAATGCTTACTGGGCAACGCAAGTCCGAGGTTGCCGAGGCGCAATGGTCCGAGTTTGATCTAGCGAAAAAGATTTGGACGATCCCGGCCGACCGCATGAAGGCCGATGCCGCGCACTCGTCCCGCTTTCCGATGATGCGGTTGCGGTCCTTAAGTCCCTACCCCGCTTTGACGGCGATTACCCTTTCTCCGTCAGCAACGGCCGCGCTCCTGTAAGAGCGTTTTCCGCCGCCAAGCGACTATTCGACGCTGAAATTATAAAGGCGCTTCGCGAGAGTGATGCGAAGGCGAAGCTGCCGCATTTTGTTATTCACGACATTCGCCGCACCGTGCGGACAGAATTGTCGGCTATTCCGAGTATTTCAGATTTGGTGCGTGAGCTGGTTATTGGCCACACCAAGCCGGGGCTGCATAAAGTCTACGATCAGTACGCCTATTTGGATGAAAAGCGCCACGCCCTCGACGCTTGGGCCGCCAGACTCCGCTCGATTGTCGATCCGCCGCCCGCCAATGTAGTGGAATTCATCGGCCCCCCGAGTGCGAGGGCGTGATGGCAAAAAAGACTGAGAAGCGCCTGGCCCAGTGGGATCAGCAATTATTTGAATCCCGACACTTTCTTTTTTCCACGGCCGCTGAATTTGACGAGTGGTGCCGGAAGATTCGGGCTGGGGACATCGGGGGAGTGTCACAATCAATCTCCCGCGCGGCCAAGTTCTTTAATCTCGATGAAAAAAGGCCCGCTCAGAGAAAGTTGCTTTTTTTTATTTTAGCGGATGTTTTATTTGGCAGTGGCCGCATTGGCCGCCCCAAGGGACGGACAAAGTGGGCCCATGCGAATCTACTTCGGCTTCTCCGTGATTATGTTGAAGTAACAAAAGGCGGCAGCGCGCGCATTAGCGACGTAAAGGCCGCAATTAAAATCAAAGAATCATTTCGTGAGCACTACCAGCACTTCCAGCCCGAAACGTTGCGAAAGAGGCTGTTAGAAGCCCGCCGAATACGAGAGCAATGAATAATTACCGCCTCCCTGTACAATAAAGGGGGGCCCTATTTTTCGGACAACACTGCGGCCCCGGTCACGGTTATGCATCTCCCTGCGTTGCATTGCGGCGCATTAACGGGAGACGGTAACGTGAGACTTTTAAGCTATGACGAGCTTCGCCCCTTAAAGGGCATTCCATATTCCAAGGTTCATCTCTGATTGCGAAGAGTTCCTTTTTGATCTGAATCAAATTCAAAGTTCTGCCAACTACCGTCGATGGCTAGCACTAGGTCATCAATGGACGTAGAATGCGGTTGGGCTGGACCTGGAGTGAAGGTCCATGTCAGTTCCAAGCGATATTCAGACGTCGCAAGCCGAAGCGCACAATGACGCGCAAGTTTGGGCGGATCAGAGCTCGGACTTTGTCTTGCTCGCGGAAGGCAAACCGCCGCCTCGTATCGAACTAGCACGCGAGCGCATGCTCATCTGTCGGCTGTATCTGGGCCTGCTGCGGACGATAACGGACGACTACGGCACCGAGTTTGCGGCCCACAGCGATAGTTTGACGCTTCGAACTATTGGCATTTACGTATTTCTACGAACCGTCACGTGTTCGCCCGCCCGCGCAAGTCAAATCGCGAAAGCGCTCAAACTGCCGCGCGTCGCGGTGCTTAGACGGCTGCAAGAGTTAGTGAAGGACGGCTATGTGGAACGCGTCGGAAATGCGTATCGCATTACGGATAAGGTGAACATCTCGGATCTGCAAAACAAACTGCAACGACGAATAGACATGATCAGTGATACTGCAAAAAAGTTATCCGAGTTGGGCACTTCGCCATTGGTAGCACCGGAGTGACTCTAGGGGAGCGCATGGGCACTTTGCGGGGAGTTAATGAGTGCATTGACGAATTACTATGAATTGTCGTCAACAACGCGGCTGAACAAACTGATCGCTTGGCTGATCCCGAGCGAGTAGCGACTGATCCCTGGAACTAGGAGAAGCAAACATGGGCATCATTAGCTGGATCGTCCTCGGCCTGATTGCCGGTTTTATCGGAAGCAAGATCGTTGATAGCCAGGGCCAAGGTTTTTAGCTCAACATCGCGCTTGGAATTGTTGGCGCGCTCGTAGGCGGCTTCCTATTTGATCTCTTTGGCGCATCAGGCGTTACCGGCCTGAACATTTACAGCATGATTGTCGCAATCGTTGGCTCGATCGTCGTCCTGGTGATCTACAACGCCGTGATGGGTAGGCGCCAAGCGTAATGCACAACCCAACAGGAGAAGGATCGCGCACCGGCGCTTTCAAACGGAAGCCATGACCCGCGCGCCGCCCGTCTGGGGCAGGCACGGCATCTGCTCACGTGTGTTCGGCACCGAGCGGACATGCCAGCTGCGCTCAGCAACGTCCGCTTTGATGGGGTGAAACGGACATCGGTGCTTGTCCTCAGGATCTCTGTTCCTGCCCAAAGCTGACATCGCGAAGGTGCCGCGGAATGTCCGCTTTCGGGGGTAAAGCGGACATCGAAATTTAAGAGCGTCACGTCCGCTTTTGACCCAAAGCGGACATCGCGGGCATTTACATATGCTTACTACGGCGCCCTCTCACGCTTCCAAAACTTGAAAAGCGTGGCAGACCCATGGTCGCGAGTTGGAACTTCCCACGTGGGATAACTGCGATTTTCTCGTTTTTCCAAAGGCAAAAAAATTAGCTCGGCCAAATCATCATCGCCCCAATGGGCAGGAATAGCCGCGGCAAATTGCACTTGGCCCTTGAGACCGCCCATCTCGTAGTGAGCCACGAGATGAGGTTGGCCGGAGTGGTGATTTTGATCAATTAGGATTGTGGCGTTGGTCATATATTCGGGACAGTACAGGTCGATTCGGTGCAAGTTTCGCACACGGGCCATGGTTACACCTCCGTGCCAATCGCTCTCTTAGTGCAAGCCGCCGATATTCCCCTCGTGCGTCTCGTTGGCGTTACTGGTCGGAAACGGGCAGAAGCCGATGTGATTGCCGGCCCAGCCTGGATGCTGGAGAGTTGCACCTTTGCTGCCGCAACTGGTGCAGCGCGCACCAGCGCGCAGCTTATCGCTTGGGGCATTCGGCCCCCACCGGATGACGGCGATCGCGCAAGCGAGCGGCGCGTGATGCTGACACCGCTCGCACCATACCCATACCCAAGGCGTCGTTCGCTGTAGCTCGCCGAGCGTGGGCCGTGGTCCTGGTTCGC
>JBASAH010000060.1:0-6981 GCA_049650505.1 Xanthobacteraceae bacterium | reverse complement strand
GGCGGCGTCGTTCCAGGAGACGACGCGCGTGCTCACCGAGGCTGCGGTCAACGGCAAGGCTGACACGCTCGACGGGCTTAAGGAGAACGTCATCGTCGGTCGGCTGATCCCGGCGGGAACCGGCGCGATGATGAACAAGATCCGCGAAGTCGCGATCAAGCGCGATGCGCTCATTCTCGCCGAACGCGAGAAGGAGGCTGCGGTGAAAGCCGAGGCGGCCGCAGAACCGGCGGCCTTGCCTGCGGCGGAATAATCCCCGCTGAACGCTACGAGTTGAAGGGCCGCCGCTTTGGCGGCCCTTTCTTTTTGATTTTCCGCATACGCCGCCGCGTGCAACGGTGTGCCGCTGAAAGATCGTGAAAATCGAAGAGTGATGTCGGCACCAAGCACAATCAAAATCCTCAGCGGCGGCGCCATGCGACCGCTGATGGCTGAACTCGTGCCGCGCTTCGAGCATGCGCATGGCATGACAATCGGCATCGAATTCCGGCTGACCTCGGCGTTGAAGCAGGCGATCGTGGCCGGCGCGGCCTTCGATATTGCCGTTCTGCCGCGGCCGGACCTTAACGATTTGATTGAGCAAGGCGCGATCGCACCCGGCAGCGCCGCGGACATCGCGCGCTCGACCGTGGGTCTCGCGATCCGCTCCGGCGCCCCAAAGCTGGATATCGGCAGTGTTGCCGCTTTGCGCCGCACGCTCTTGCAGGCTCGCTCCATTGCTTACAGCGACGGACCGAGCGGCGCCTATGTCGCGGCGCTGCTGGCAAAGCTTGGCATTGCCGAGGAAATGGCGCCCAAGACCAAGCTCACCAGCGAAGCGGTAGCCGAGCTTGTCGCCCGCGGCGAGGCCGAACTCGGTATGCAGCAGATCGTCGCCATTCTGCCGGTTAGGGGCGCGGAATTGGTGGGTCCGCTGCCCGCCGAACTGCAAAATGTCATTATCTATGCCGCAGGAGTGTCGTCCGGCGCGCGCCATCTAGCGGCGGCCGAGGACTTCATCGCGTTCACCCGCACGAACGAGGCCAAACGGCTGATGCGGGCCAGCGGGTTGGAGCCGGCATAGCCAGTGGCGGCCCACGTCCCCACTCCATGCGCTCCGCTGGCGGCGGAATGAGCGGAAATGCTTGCGCCATCGCGCTTTTATGCCCATATCGGCTTGACTTGGGACGGTAGCGCCGATACATACCGCCCACTTTTCGGCAGGCGGTGAGCTTCGCCAGTCGGAACGGCCTGCCTGGTCCGCATAAGCTTTTGAAAGTAAGTGCTTTCTAAGCCCCCGGCCGCGGCGTGACGCCTCGACGAAGGAAGCTCAAACGCTGCCTCTGACTTCGGAAAGTCAGATTTTCGGTGCATGACCGCGTTGCCTCGCGGTCCTCTGCCAAGACCAAGCGCCGCTCCGCAATGGGAAGCGGATGGCGCGGTTTGGTTTTGCGCGGATGGATTCGCAAGGCGCGCGCCGCAAATGGGCGCAAGCCTTAACGTGGGCCTTAACTTGGGCCTTAGCTTGGGCCTTAACTTGGGCCTTAACTCGGAGTGAAGACGAGGAATGCCGACAATCAACCAACTCATTCGCAAGCCGCGGGTGACGCAGCGCGCGAAGAAGAAGGTGCCGGCTTTGCAGCAGAGCCCGCAAAAACGCGGTGTCTGCACCCGCGTCTACACAACGACGCCAAAGAAGCCGAATTCGGCGCTGCGCAAAGTCGCCAAGGTGCGGTTGACCAACGGTTTCGAAGTGATCGGTTACATTCCCGGCGAGGGCCATAACCTGCAGGAACACTCGGTGGTTATGATCCGCGGCGGCCGCGTCAAAGATTTGCCCGGCGTGCGCTACCACATCCTGCGTGGCGTGCTTGATACTCAGGGCGTGAAAAACCGCAAGCAGCGGCGATCAAAATACGGCGCAAAGAGGCCGAAGTAATCGGCCTCTTTGTGTTTGACCAAGGCAAAGAGTAGCGAGAACAGACGATGTCCCGCCGCCACAGGGCAGATAAACGCGAGATCCTGCCGGACCCGAAGTTCGGCAATGTCGTCGTCACCAAATTCATGAACTCGGTGATGCATGCCGGCAAGAAATCGGTGGCGGAAAATATCGTCTATGGCGCATTGGACATGATCGAAGGCAAGACCCGACAGAATCCGGTCGCCGTATTCCAACAGGCGCTCGACAATGTCATGCCCTCGATCGAGGTCCGCTCGCGCCGCGTCGGCGGCGCCACTTACCAGGTGCCGGTCGAGGTGCGCACGTCGCGTCGTCAGGCGCTCGGCATCCGCTGGATCATCTCCGCCGCCCGCGAGCGCAACGAGAAAACAATGACCGAGCGGCTCTCGGCGGAGCTGCTCGATGCGTCGAATAACAGGGGGAACGCCGTAAAGAAGCGCGAAGACACGCACCGCATGGCGGAAGCCAATCGGGCGTTCTCGCACTATCGCTGGTGAACCTGGCGACCGAAGGATCAATCCCCAATGCCCCGCACCCACCCCATCGAGGATTATCGCAATTTCGGCATCATGGCCCACATCGATGCTGGAAAGACGACCACGACCGAGCGTGTCCTCTATTACACCGGCAAAAGCCACAAAATGGGCGAGGTGCACGAAGGCGCCGCGACCATGGACTGGATGGAGCAGGAGCAGGAACGCGGCATCACCATCACTTCGGCCGCGACCACCGCGTTGTGGAACGGCAAGCGCCTCAACATTATCGATACGCCCGGCCACGTCGATTTCACCATCGAGGTGGAACGCTCGCTGCGCGTGCTCGATGGCGCGATTTGCGTACTTGATTCCAATCAGGGCGTGGAGCCGCAGACCGAAACGGTGTGGCGGCAAGGCGACCGCTACAAAGTTCCGCGCATCGTGTTCTGCAACAAGATGGACAAGGTCGGCGCCGACTTCTTCCAATGCCTGAAAGACATCGTCGATCGGCTCGGCGCCAAGCCTGTCGCCGTTCAGCTGCCGATCGGCGCGGAGGCGCAGTTCAAGGGCGTCATCGACCTCATCCGCATGGTCGGCGTCATATGGGACGAGGAAACGCTCGGCGCCAAATATCATGACGTCGAAATCCCGGCCGAGCTTGTCGACCAGGCCAAGGAATACCGCGAGAAGCTAATCGAGGCTGCGGTCGAGCTCGATGACAATGCGATGACCGCTTACCTCGAAGGTAAAGAGCCCGACGTTGCCACGCTCAAACGCCTCATCCGCAAAGCGACGATCGATGGCGCGTTCTTTCCCGTGTTTTGCGGCTCTGCGTTCAAAAATAAAGGCGTGCAGCCGCTGCTCGACGCCGTGGTCGACTTTCTACCTTCGCCGCTCGATGTGCCGGCGGTGAAGGGCGTCGATCTCAAAGGCAACGAGGTCGAGCGTAAACCCACCGATACCGAGCCGCTGGCGCTGCTCGCATTCAAGATCATGGACGATCCGTTCGTCGGCACGATCACTTTCTGCCGCATCTATTCGGGCAAGCTTGAGAGCGGCACCGGGGTAATGAATTCGACCAAGGAGCGCAAAGAGCGCGTCGGCCGCATGCTGCTGATGCATGCGAATAATCGCGAAGACATCAAAGAGGCCTATGCCGGCGACATCCTGGCGCTGGCCGGGCTGAAAGAAGTGCGCACCGGCGACACGCTGTGCGATCCGCAAAAACCCGTCATTCTGGAAAAAATGGAATTCCCCGATCCGGTCATCGAGATCGCGATCGAGCCGAAGTCGAAAGCCGATCAGGAAAAACTCGGCGTCGCGCTGGCCAAGCTGGTGGCCGAGGATCCGTCATTCCGCGTCACCACCGATCAGGAATCCGGCCAGACCATCATCAAGGGCATGGGCGAGCTGCATCTCGACATCAAGGTGGACATCCTCAAGCGCACTTATAAGGTCGATGCCAATATCGGCGCGCCGCAGGTCGCCTATCGCGAGAAGATCACCCGGCCGGCGACCGTCGACTACACTCATAAGAAGCAGACCGGCGGGCACGGCCAATTTGCGCGTATCAAGATCGTGGCCGAGCCGGCGCCGCCCAGCACCGGCTTCGAGTTCGAGAACGAAGTGGTCGGCGGCGCCGTGCCGAAGGAATTCGTCCCGGCCGTGGAAAAAGGCCTCGAAGCAATGTTGAGCTCGGGCGTGCTCGCCGGCTTCCCGGTGGTCGATCTCAAGGTCAAGCTGATCGACGGCGACTCCCACGACGTTGATTCCTCGTCGATGGCGTTCGAAATTTGCGCGCGCGCGGCGATGCGCGAGGCCCTGCAGAAGGGCGCGCCTGCGCTGCTTGAGCCGATCATGAAGGTCGAGGTGGTGACGCCGGAAGACTATACCGGGTCGGTCATCGGCGACCTCAATTCGCGCCGTGGGCAGATCCAGGGACAGGACATGCGCGGCAATGCCAATGTCATCGCCGCGATGGTGCCGCTCGCGAACATGTTCTCTTACGTCAACAATCTGCGCTCCATGTCACAAGGGCGCGCCACGTTCACGATGCAATTCGATCACTACGCGGAAGTGCCGAAAGCCATCGCCGAAGAAGTCCAGGCGAAGTTCGCCTGATTAAGATTAAGGATTAGAGCAGGAGCCGGAACGGAGACAGTCCCATGGCCAAAGAAAAATTCCAGCGCACCAAGCCGCATTGCAATATCGGCACGATCGGGCACGTCGATCACGGCAAGACGTCGTTGACGGCTGCGATCACCAAGATCTTGGCGGAGAAGGGTCAGGCGACCTACACCGCCTATGACCAGATCGATAAGGCGCCGGAGGAGAAGGCGCGCGGCATCACGATTGCGACCGCGCATGTCGAATACCAGACCGATAAGCGTCACTACGCGCATGTCGATTGCCCTGGCCACGCCGACTACGTCAAGAACATGATCACCGGCGCCGCGCAGATGGACGGCGCAATCCTGGTGGTGAGCGCCGCCGACGGGCCGATGCCGCAAACCCGCGAGCACATTCTTTTGGCGCGCCAAGTCGGCGTGCCGGCGCTGGTCGTCTACCTCAACAAGGTCGATATGGTGGACGATCCCGAACTCCTCGAGCTCGTCGAACTCGAAGTCCGCGAGCTCCTCTCCAAGTACAATTTCCCCGGCGACAAGATTCCGGTGATCAAGGGCTCGGCGCTGATGGCGCTCGAAGATAAGAACCCGGAGCTCGGCAAGAACTCGATCTTCGAGCTGATGAAGGCGGTCGACGACTACATCCCGCAGCCCGAACGCCCGAAGGATCAGCCGTTCCTGGTGCCGGTCGAGGACGTGTTCTCCATCTCCGGCCGCGGCACGGTCTGCACCGGCCGCATCGAGCGCGGCGTCATCAAGGTGGGTGAGGAAGTCGAGATCGTCGGCATCCGGCCGACGCAGAAAACGGTCGTGACTGGCGTTGAGATGTTCCGCAAGCTGCTCGACCAGGGCGAGGCCGGCGACAATGTCGGTTGTCTCCTGCGCGGCACCAAGCGCGAAGAGGTCGAGCGCGGCCAAGTGCTGTGCAAGCCGGGTTCGGTCAAGCCGCACACCAAGTTCAAGGCCGAGGCTTACATTCTCACCAAGGAGGAGGGCGGACGTCACACCCCGTTCTTCACCAACTACCGGCCGCAGTTCTATTTCCGCACCACCGACGTGACCGGCGTGGTGACCCTGCCGGAAGGCACCGAGATGGTGATGCCGGGCGACAATATCGCCATGGAGGTCACACTGATCGTGCCGATCGCCATGGAGGAGAAGCTGCGCTTCGCCATCCGTGAGGGCGGCAAGACGGTGGGCGCTGGCGTCGTGGCGAACATTATCGAGTAACGGCGACGGACGATTGGCAGAGAGCACGGACAGGGAGGGACGGGAACTGACGCGAGCGGACGGTTGATCTTTCACCTGTCGTCCATCCTCCGTCGTCCGAAAAATCATGAACGGCCAGAATATCCGCATTCGGCTAAAAGCGTTCGATCATCGCATCCTCGATGCGTCGACGCGCGAGATCGTCAACACCGCTAAGCGTACCGGTGCGCAGGTCCGCGGGCCAATTCCGCTGCCGACCAGGATCGAAAAGTTCACCGTCAACCGCTCGCCGCACATCGACAAGAAGAGCCGCGAGCAATTCGAAATGCGCACCCACAAGCGTCTGCTCGATATCGTCGATCCGACGCCGCAAACGGTCGATGCCTTGATGAAGCTCGATCTTGCCGCCGGCGTCGACGTCGAGATCAAGCTGTAAGGGCCTCGGAGAAGGACAATGCGTTCCGGAGTGCTTGCACAGAAAATCGGAATGACGCGTCTGTTCACCGACAGCGGCGAACACGTGCCGGTGACGGTATTGCGCCTTGGCAATTGCCAGGTCGTCGGTCATCGCACCAAAGAGAAGAACGGCTACATCGCGCTGCAGCTCGGCGCCGGCCTGCGCAAGGTGCAGAGCACGACTAAGGCCGACCGCGGTCATTTCGCCGTCGCCAAGGTCGAGCCGAAGCGCAAGCTTGCCGAATTCCGCGTTGACGAAGACGCTTTGATTCCGATCGGCGCGGAAATCACGGCTGACCATTTTGTCGTCGGGCAATATGTCGACGTGACCGGCACGTCCACGGGCAAAGGTTGGGCCGGTCCGATGAAGCGCTGGAATTTCGCCGGTCTGCGCGCCAGCCACGGCGTTTCCATCTCGCACCGTTCGCATGGCTCGACCGGCGGCCGCCAGGATCCGGGCAAAACCTTCAAAAACAAGAAGATGGCGGGCCATCTCGGCGTCGACCGGGTGACGACGCTTAATCTGAAAGTAAGACAAACCGACGTCGAGCGCGGCCTCATCCTGGTCGAGGGCGCTGTGCCCGGCGTCAAAGGCGGCTGGATCACGGTGCGCGATGCCGTGAAGAAGAGGCTGCCGGATGGCGTGCCGAAACCCGGCAAATTCAAGCTCGCCGAAGATGCACTCGCTGGCAACGCGGACGAACCCGCCTCAGCGGCAAGTGAGGCCGCTGCCACACCGGAAGCCAACCCGGAAAGCCACGCTCCGCAAGTCGCA
>JBASAH010000059.1:0-2469 GCA_049650505.1 Xanthobacteraceae bacterium | reverse complement strand
ACCCCAAGGTGCCCGCCTATGAGGGCGGCAAATTCCCGCTTTCGACTTATCTGGCCGATCGCGTGCGCGGCATCATCTCCGATCCGCAAGCCTGGCGCGGTCTGCCCGAGCAGGTACGCGAATGGCTGGAGATTCAACAATGGCGCTCGCAACTGCCGGGCCGCCACGAACTCTTGGTAGAAACCTTTCCGCGCGCCAACAAATACTACCTCGTGTGCTATCCGTTCGAGGGCCGGCTCGCCCATCAGACGCTCGGCATGCTGCTGACACGCCGACTTGAGCGCGCGAGATTGCGGCCCTTGGGATTTGTCGCCAATGAATATGCGCTCGCGGTCTGGGGGCTCGGCGACGTCGCATTGCGGATATCGCGCGGCGAGCTTTCGCTCGCCGCGCTGTTCGACGAAGACATGCTCGGCGACGATCTGGAAGCGTGGCTTGCCGAATCGGCGCTGATGAAGCGAACCTTTCGCAACTGCGCGATCATCGCCGGCTTGATCGAACGCCGTTTCCCCGGCGAGGAGAAGTCGCGGCGGCAGCTAACGATTTCGACCGACCTCGTTTATGACGTGCTGCGCAGCCATCAGCCCGATCACGTTCTTTTGCGCGCCGCGCGCGCCGATGCCGCGACCGGCCTTCTTGACGTGCGCCGGCTCGGCGAAATGCTCTCGCGCATCAAAGGCCGAATCGTGCATAAAGCGCTCGATCATGTCTCTCCGCTTGCGGTTCCGGTTATGCTGGAAATCGGCCGCGAGCAGGTCTATGGCGAAGCCGCCGATGTGCTGCTCGCCGAGACCGAGGCGGAGCTGGTGAAAGAGGCCATGCAGTGAGCGCCGCTCGTACAGCCGCACATTCACAAGCCGGGGTGAATCCATTTGCTGATGCGACGCCGACGCGCGGACGCGCCGGGCATGAAATTACTATCGCCGGCACGACCCTGGTCGCCGATCCGGCAGGCGGCCTCTATTGGCCCGATGAGCGGCTGCTCGCGGTTGCCGATCTGCATCTTGAAAAAGGATCGTCATTCGCCGCGCGTGGTGTGCTGTTGCCGCCCTACGACACCACTGCGACTTTGGCGCGCTTAGCAAAGCTAATCGAACGCTACAGCCCCGCACTGGTGGTCGCGCTGGGCGACAGTTTTCACGACGGCGGCGGTCCGGCGCGGATGCCGCAAGCTGCGCGCGCGGCGCTTGACGTCTTGCAACGCAGCCGCGATTGGCTCTGGCTCGCCGGCAATCACGATCCCGATCCGCCCCGTGGCCTCGGCGGCGCCGTCGCCGAGGAACTGGCGATCGGCGCTTTGACGTTTCGTCATGAACCTTCGCCGCAAGCAATCGATGGGGAAATCTCCGGCCATCTGCATCCAATGGCGCGCGTCGCGCAACGTGGTCGCGGTATTGCGCGCCGCTGTTTCGCCGCTGACGGCAAGCGCCTGGTGATGCCGGCGTTCGGTGCTTACGCTGGTGGACTCAATATACGCGACCGCGCGTTTGTCACATTATTCGGTGCGCTGTCCTTCACCGCGCACTTGCTCGGCGCGGGGCGGCTTTATGCCATTCCCGCGGCGCGCTGCCTGTCCGACTGAGAGTAGATCCTTAGTTCGGCTTGGAATCCGGCACGGCCAGCCTGGCGCTGGCCGCCCGTGGCTTGGCGCGAGCCGGTTGGGTCGTGGCATCCCAGCCGCCCGGCGGTGTCTTGACCCGCATCGCATCGTCCGGCTGCGGCTCGGGCTTCCAATTTTTCACCGCAGAATCTGCCGCTGCTAGCGTTTGGTCGTCGAGCTCCACTGCAATCTCATCGCGCTTGCGAGCGGCCTCAAGATCGCCTTGCTTGGCCGCGAGCGCAAACCACTTGTAAGCTTCGGCATAATTCTGCTGTTCGCCGGTGCCGCGCGCATACAAAATGGCGAGATTGTACTGGCTGTCGGTGATCCCGCGATCGGCGGCCTTGCGAAACCAATGCACTGCGGTGCGATAGTCGCTGCGGCCATTGATGCCTTCGGCATAGAGCACGGCGAGATTATGCATGGCCTTGCCGTTGCCCTTCGCGGCAGCAGCGAGATAGAGATCGCGCGCAGCTGCGAGATCCTTTTTCACGCCGATGCCTTTTTCATAATAGCCGCCGAGCCGGAATTGCGCCGGCGCCAGTCCCTGCTTGGCCGCGAGTTCAAGCCAGTGCGCCGCCTGTCGCTCATTCGCCGGAATGCCGCGGCCCTCGGCGAAACGAACGGCGATTTCGAACTCTGCCGCCGTATCGCCAGCCATCGCGGCAGTGCGTAAGACCGGACCGCCGATGGTCGATGGCAGGATGTCTACCGCGGGCTCAGTGCCTGAAGCATTCGGTATCGGAGGATTCGTCGAAGTAACCGCAATCGGCGGCAGCGGCGCTGTCGAGACCGTCGCCGCGCGCGGCAGCGAACCAGTCGGCTCGGTGCTGTTCGGTGATGAGCGCTGTTCCGGCGCGGTTGGCGCC
>JBASAH010000058.1:0-1574 GCA_049650505.1 Xanthobacteraceae bacterium | reverse complement strand
GGGCCTCGGTGGTCTTGTCGAGAGCGTTTTCGGTTTTGTTGGTGAAGCCGTTGGTGTTCATCTGCTGTCTCCAGAATTCAAGGTTGGTTGCGAGCTTTTGCGCCACTTGACGCGTCCGAACAATGCGGCTTGTTTCATCGGCATGCCGTGATCCCGGTCACACCTAGAGCATGATCCGGAAAAGTGGGTACCGGTTTTCCGAAAAGATCATGCTCCGTCAAAGATCTAGAGCGCGATGACGATTCAACTTAAAGCCATCGCGCGCTAGAACGGGCGTTGCGAGACTCGAGGCCGAGCAAGCATAACTCATCCGTCATGACTGCTGGTACCACGCCCGCTGAAATCGTGACTTTCTGGCGCGAAGCCGGACCTGACAAATGGTTCGAGCCCGAGCACGAGTTTGACCTCACGATTCGATCGAGATTCTTTGCGGTGTACGAGGCCGCGGCGGGCGGCCGGCTCGCGGCCTGGCAGGAAAGCAGGGAAGGCGCACTCGCGCTTGTGCTTCTGCTCGACCAGTTTCCGCGCAACATGTTTCGCGGCGAAGCGCGGGCGTTTGCAACGGATGCCATGGCCCGCGCTGTGGCCGATGGCGCACTTGCGCGCGGCTTTGATCAAGCGACTGATTCGACGATGCGGGCGTTCTTCTATTTGCCGTTCATGCATTCCGAGGCGCTGGTCGATCAGGATCGTTGCGCGCGATTGTACGAAGCGGTCGATGATGCGGAGCAATTGCGCTACGCGCGGGAGCATCGGGATGTCATCAAGAAATTCGGACGGTTCCCGCATCGCAACCGCGCGCTCGACCGCAGCACGACGCAAGCGGAGCGCGAGTTTTTGGATGGCGATGGCGTGGCCGGCTGAGAGCACGCGGTCGCGAACGATCAGTCGGCGATGTCGAGAGTCGCGGGAGATTTTCTGGGAGAAACACTTGCCGGCGATGGTGCGATAAGCGACGCACCCGAGTTGACCGAAGACGTGGAGCCGGGCCCGAGCGGGGGCGATTTCCGCTCCACATGCGGTATCGGCATCGGCGGCACCAATCTTTCTTCCCTCTGCGCAACCGGAATCGCAAATGGCGCCAAAAAGCCGGACGCGGGTGGCGGAACCAGCGGCGCCGCGCGCGCCTGGCTGTCACAATCTATGGGGCGATATGACGGCACTGAGCAGCGTCTTCGACATCCGGTAAGCGGCATGGCCGCCGTAATTGTCGGTGAGCGCGCCCATGCCGCTCGACATGTTCACGATGCGCGCCTAGCTGCCGCGTTTCAGAAGCGGCACCAGCTTTTGCGCTAGATGCAAAGGCCCGAGCGCATTGGTTTCGAGCGTTTCCCGCACCGTCGCGAGATCGACCTTCAGCGCCGGCGCTTCGCCCTCGGCGATGATGCCCGCATTGTTGATCAACGCGTCGATGTGGCCGTAAGTGTCTTTCAGAAAATCGCTGAAGCGTTCGATGCTCTTGCCATCGGTCACGTCGAGCGGATGAAACGCCGCCACGTGCTTGCCTCCCGCGAGCTTCTTGACCGCCGCTTCGCCGGCGGCGCGCTTGCGCGCCGTCAGCACGACCTGCACCC
>JBASAH010000057.1:0-7260 GCA_049650505.1 Xanthobacteraceae bacterium | reverse complement strand
ACCAAGAAGCGCCGAACCAAGCAACGCTCAGCCAACTGGAGCTCGCCCGGGTGTTGAGCCAAGCGCTCAATCAGGAGCCGAATGAAGATTTAAGCCAAGATCCGAGCCAAGAACCGAGCCAAGATTCGGACCAAGATTCGACCGAACATCCGCTAGAAGGCCCGAGCGATGATGAGCAGCTCGAACTGGCGGCGACTTCTGCCGGGATGGTCGGTGAGCAGGCTTTGCTCGATCGAATCCCGATCGGCGTTCTGGTCTACCGTTACGACCGGCTCATTTACGCCAATCGGCATTTTTTGGATTTGAGCGGCTATGCCGATCTCGCCGCGATCGAAGCGGACGGCGGACTGAACAGACTGTTCGCCGAACCTGAACCGAGTGCCGAGGTGCTGGCGGATAGTGCCGGCGCGCAGGCGCTAGCGATCGTGACGCAGCAGGGCGACCGGCTGCCGGTCGAGGGGCGGATGCTCAAAGTGCCCTGGAGCGGATCGGCGGCAATCGCCCTCATCATTACCACCACTGGCCAAGATCAGCCCGAGATAGCCCGGCAGGCGCAGAGTGCAGTTGAGGAAGAATTGCGCGATGCCAAGCGCGACGTGCTACACGCGGCCGCCGCGAAGGCCGAATTCGTCGCCAAGATCAGCCACGAGATCCGCACGCCGCTGACCGCCATCACCGGCTTTGCCGAGGCTATCATGGCCGAACGCTTCGGGCCGATCGGCAATGAGCGCTATCGCGAATATGTCAAGGACATCCACGCTGCCGGCGCGCATCTGTCATCGCTGCTCAATGACTTGCTCGATCTATCCAGGATCGAGACCGGACGCATCGAGCTGACCTTTGCCAATGTAAATCTGAACGATCTCACGCAGCAGTGCGTCGGCATCATGCAGCCGCAGGCAAATCGCGCGCGTCTCATCATCCGCACTGCGCTGAGCTCCGGCCTGTCGCCGGTCATGGCCGACGAGCGGGCGTTGCGGCAGATCGTGCTGAACTTGCTAACGAATTCAATCAGGTTCACTGGCCCTGGCGGCCAGATCATTGTCTCGACGGTGTTGTCCGATGCGCACGAAGCGGTACTGCGCGTACGCGATACGAGTGCGGGCATGAGCGAAAAGGATATCGAGGCGGCGCTGGAACCGTTCCGCGACATCGCAACCGCGGCAAGCTGGGGCTCCGGCGGGACCGGCTTTGGGCTGCCTTTGACCAAGGCCTTGGCCGAGGCCAACCACGCGCATTTCCGGATCAGAAGCGCACCGGATGCCGGGACGCTGATTGAGATCGCGTTCCCGCCGAACCGTCTCGTTGCCGCTTAATTCCGGCCGGCCCGCGCCTAACATCATTTCGGTCGAGCTTTTGACGAGATTGGGGCCGATGCTAGCGGACATGTATGCGGCGACCCAACTCCGCCGACTGGTCCGCGCTCTACTTCTTGTCGGCTTTGTCTTTGCTCCACTGGCAGCGCGCGCAGCTGACGTCGATTTGCTGCTGGTGCTGGCAGCCGATGTGTCACGCAGCATCGATGCCGCAAAATTCCAGTTGCAGCGCGACGGATATATTGCCGCTGTCTCCGACTCGCGGGTGCTCGATACGATTCGCGCCGGGCGCACCGGACGGATCGGACTGACATTCATCGAATGGTCGGGGATCGGCGCGCAACGTGTGGTGATTGATTGGATGGCGATCGGCGACACCGCTTCGGCAAAGGAATTCGGCGATCGCTTACTCGAATCGCCGCGTTCCTTCGCCGACCGCACCTCGATCAGTGGCGCCATCGAATTTGCCATGGCCCAGCTGACGCGGGCGCCGTTCAGTGGGCCCCGTCAGACCATCGACATTTCGGGCGACGGCACGAACAATTCCGGGCGCGATGTAGCGGAGTTACGCGATCAAGCCGTGGCGAAGGGAATCACGGTGAACGGGCTCGCGATCCTTAGTGAAACTCCACTGCCATGGAATCCGGAGCACACCAATCCACCCGGCGGTCTGCAGCACTACTACCGCAACAACGTCATCGGCGGCCGAGGCGCATTCGTCATGGTAGCCAAGAATTTCGATTCTTTTGGTGAAGCAATCATCGGCAAGCTCATCGCGGAGGTTGCCCAAGCACAGGAACCACGCTCGCAGGAGCCGCGGTGGCAGCGGGCCGCGACGCGCTAACAGGGCCGAGGCCGCGACTTAGTTTTGCCGCCGCGTCCTCTTATTCGCCTCAAGCACGCCCAGAAAGCACGCCCACAAGCCACGAAAGCGACACAGACGCCCGCCATGTTTGCACGCTATCTGAGCCCCGGTATATTCGACGGTCCTCATAGCAAACGGTCCTCATAGCAATCGGAAAAAGCGTCCCGTGAACGCGGCTATTGGCACCAAACGCCTTGCGATTGCCGCCGCCGCTCTCATTGCGGCGGCTTTCGTTGTGCTAATCGGCTTTGCTGCGTTCTTGCCGGCCGCTTCGGTTCGGGACGCGGTAAAGGCGGAAATCCGCGCCGTGACCGGTCTCGATCCGGTACTTGGCGATGACGTCTCATTATCGCTGTTTCCATCCGGAAGCGTACGCTTTCACAACGTGCGTCTCGCCAATGAGGCCGCCGGCGAACCGGTAGTCACCGCCGACGAACTGATCGCGCGGTTGCGATATTTTCCCTTGCTGGCCGGGCATATCGAGATCGCCGACGCGACGCTTGTTCGCCCCGTCATCAAGGTTGCCTTTTCGGCTGCCGGCGAGTCGAATTGGTCGGGCCTGATTTCATCGCTGGCTCGTGCGCTCCAACCGCATTCGGATCGCACCGCCTCATTTTCGGAAATTGGCATTCAGAATGGCACGGTCATCGTTTATGACGGCGGCAGCGATGCAACCGAACGGCTGGAGGGCGTTGACTTTCAGGTTGCTTGGCCTTCGATTTCACGCAGCTTCGGGGCCAACGGCCATTTCTCGTGGCACAACGAGAAGGTCGAGGCCAGCCTGACGCTGAGCGATTTCCTGGCGGCGCTCACTGGCGAGCGTTCAGGTCTTAAAGTCCGGTTGGCCAGCGTTCCGCTCACGCTCGCGTTTGACGGTGCGGCGAGCGACGAGCCAACGCTGAAGATCCAAGGTACGCTTGGCGTCGAGGCGTCCTCGCTGCGCGAGGCGCTGCGCTGGATCGGCAATGATAAGCTACCGTTTGGCGGTTTTGGGCGCTTTGCATTGCGGGCGCAAAGCGACATCGGTGGGCGCGTCGCGGCGCTCTCTAATGTCAATGTCGAGCTTGACGGCAACAGCGCGGAAGGCGCGCTCACCATATCGGCCGATCCGCACCGCTTGGTACAAGGCACGCTGGCGGCCGACGCGCTCGATCTGACGCCCTATGTTTCCGGCATACGACTGCAAGCGCGCAACGAACGAAATTGGAATCAGCTGCCTATCACGCTGGACGGCTTCAACGATTTAAGTCTCGATCTTCGCCTGTCAGCGGCCAACATAAAAATATCCAGCGCTCGACTGGGCCGCACCGCTGTCGCGGCGACGATGCGCGATGGCAAGATCAACGTCACCGTTGGAGAATCGCAGGCATTCGGCGGGCTCGCCAAAGGCAATCTTGGCCTCGCCAACGCAGCGGGCGGCGTTGCCGTCACCTCGCACATGCAGTTCGCGGACGTCGACTTGGACAATTGTCTTGGGCAAGTCTTTGGCTTGCACAGAATCGAGGGCCGCGGCACTCTCACCGTCAATGTCGACGGCACCGGCGACTCGGTGTTGGCGGTCACACACGCGCTCAATGGCACGGCATCGCTCAATGCGGGCTCGGGCGCGCTGACCGGTATCAATATCGAGCAATTGCTGCGCCGCCTCGAGCGCCGCCCGCTCTCCGGCAGCGGCGATTTCCGCAGCGGCCGTACGCCGTTCGATCAGCTCGCGATCAATCTCAAAATCAACCAAGGCGTCGTCTCAATTGACGATATGCACATCGTCGGCCCGTCGGTTCGTCTTGCCGTCAGCGGACAGGCCTCGGTGCCGACCCGCGATCTCGATCTTAAAGGCGTTGCCACGCTGGTCTCGAGCACAACCACCGATGAATTCGTGCTGCCATTTGTTGTGCAAGGGCCGTGGGACGATCCGCTCATGCTGCCCGATGCGCAAAGCCTGATCCGCCGGTCGGGGGCTGCCGCACCGCTCCTCGGCGCGGGTCGGACTTACAATGCCGGCGATGCGGTGCGTTCGGTCATCGACCAATTAATGGCCGCGCCGCCCACCTCCGCAACCTCGCCGAGCGTGTCGCCGGCCGCAGCGCCAGCGGCGCCGACGGCGCCGAACTCTTCGCAATGACCGATTAGCGGCGCCGGGTCGAAACCGCCTTCGACGGCGGCGTCCGTGCGGTTTCAGGTTTGTGCTTCGACGCGCACCGGGGCACCGCGCGCCGCATTAAGTTTCGTGAGAAACGAAGCGGCCAGGACCGCAATTCCAACCACCGCGACGATGATGCTGCACACCGCGTTCATCTCCGGGCTGACGCCGAGACGAACTTCGGAATAGATGCGGATCGGCAGCGTTGTCGCGCCGGGGCCGGTCGTGAAACTGGCAATGACGAGATCGTCAAGCGACAGCGCGAAAGCCAGCATCCAGCTTGCCGCGATCGCCGGCAGGATCAGCGGCAAGGTCACCACCAGAAAAGTCCGCACCGGTGAGGCGCCGAGGTCCAGCGCCGCCTCCTCGAGGCTCATGTCGAAATCGACGAGCCGCGACTGAACGACGACCGCGACAAAGCAGGTCGCCATCGTGGTATGGGCGATGACGACGGTCCAGAAACCACGATCGACCGAAACAGCAACAAATAAAAGCAGCATGGACAAGCCGGTGATCACCTCCGGCATGACCAACGGCGCATAGATCATCGCGGCAAATAAGAGACGGCCGCGAAAGCGGCCAAATCGGATCAGCGCTATTGCAGCGAGCGTTCCCAAAAATGTCGCGACGCATGCCGAGATGAAGGCAACGCGAAAGCTGATGGATGCTGCCTGGAGAAGCGACGCGTCCTGCGCCAGGGTCGCGTACCAGCGCGTCGACCAGCCGCCCCACACCGCGACCAGGCGCGACGCGTTGAACGAATAGATGACGAGGATGACGATCGGCAGATAAAGAAAACCGATACCGAGGACCAGAGCCGCGATGTTGAATGCCGATAATCTTCGCATCTCAGGTCCGCTCCATGCCACGCATGGTCTGGTGCTGGAAAACCACAATCGGCGTGACCAGAAGGCACACCAGGACGACGGCAACGGCGGAGGCGGTCGGCCAATCCTTGTTGGCGAAAAATTCGCTCCAGATCGCTTGACCGATCATCGCCGTCTGTGAGCCGCCGAGCAGATCGGGAATGACGAATTCGCCGACGATCGGGATGAAGCACAACAGCGCGCCCGCGACCACGCCAGGCGCCGATAGCGGCAAGGTGACCATCC
Source organism: Xanthobacteraceae bacterium (assembly GCA_049650505.1). GTDB lineage: Bacteria > Pseudomonadota > Alphaproteobacteria > Rhizobiales > Xanthobacteraceae > BOG-931. The sequence goes on along the minus strand of JBASAH010000057.1, from coordinate 1,827 downwards.
AGAACGTGCGCCATCGCGGGCAGCCGAGATCGGCCGCCGCTTCGAGCAGCGATTCGTCCAACTTCTCCAGCGCCGCATAGAGCGGCAACACCATGAATGGCAGATAGGAATAGACGATGCCGATATAGACCGCCGTGTTGGTCGACAGCCAAGCCGGCGGCTCGCGAACGATATGGAATGCAAGCAATAGCTGATTGAGCAGCCCATCGTGCTGCAGAATGTTCATCCACGCATAGATGCGGATCAGAAACGAAGTCCAAAATGGAAGAATGACAAGCACCGCCAAGACGGCCTGCACTCGCCGCGGCGTGCGGGTAATCGCGTAAGCGATGGGATAACCGATTAGGAGCAATATCAGCGTCGAAAATGCTGCAATCTGCAGGCTCTTCATATACGACAGGACGTAGAGCGGATCAGAGCCGAGAAAGACAAAATTCTCGAGCGAAAGGCCGGCAAAGAACGATCGGATTCCGCTCCAGCCGGCCGCGAGGTCGAACACCGGCGTGTACGGCGGCTGCGCGATCGCGCTCTGCGACAAGCTTATCTTGAGCACGATCAAGAACGGCAGCAAAAAAAACGCGACAAGCCATGCATAAGGTATCCAGACGACAAAGCCGGCCAAGCGCGATCGTCGCGGCTGCGGGTTCATTCGTCGCGACCTCCGATCATCGAGTCAGCACGATGGCCGCTTCCGGCGCAAAGCTGAGCCAAACTTTGTCGTTCCAGCCGATGCCACGCGCAATAAGCGGTTCGCTATTGGCAATTGCCGCTTGCAGCGCCACGCCTGCCTCGGTGCGCAGCCGATAAAGCGACAAATCTCCGCGATACCCGATGTCGACCACGGTCGCCGCGACACCGTTTTCCGCGACCGCTTGTTCATGCCGCCCGACTTCGTAACGGATGAGACGAACTTTCTCCGGCCGCACCGCCACCCAGACGGTCGCGCCCGGCTCGGCATTGATTTTTCCGGCCGCGCGCAGCCGGCCCAATGCGGTGCCCTCGATCGTACCTTCATCATTGCCGACGCGGCCTTCGAATAAATTGACGCTGCCGATGAAATCCGCCACCCAGCGCGAATTTGGCCATTCGTATATTTCGGCCGACGGTGCGACCTGGATCAGGCGGCCCCGATCCATCACCGCTATGCGATCGGCCACCGTCATCGCTTCGCTTTGGTCGTGGGTGACGATAATGAATGTAAGTCCGAGGCGGCGCTGCAAGTCCATAAGTTCAAATTGTGTCTCGCCGCGCAGTTTTTTATCCAGCGCCGCCATCGGTTCGTCGAGCAAAAGCACGCGCGGCCGCTTGACCAGCGAGCGCGCCAGCGCGACGCGCTGGCGTTGTCCGCCCGATAATTCATGCGGCTTGCGTCGGCCGAAGCTCTCGAGCTTGACCAAAGCGAGCATGTCGGCGACGCGCGCCGCGATCTCGTTCTTGGGCAATCCCTCCTGCTTGAGACCAAAGGCGACATTGCCCTCGACGGTAAGATGCGGAAACAAGGCGTAGCTTTGGAACATCATATTGACGGGGCGCCGGTGCGGCGGCACCGGCGCAAGATCCACCCCGTCGAGCAGGATGCGGCCGGTCGTCGGTCGCTCAAAGCCGGCGACAAGCCGCAACAGCGTTGTCTTGCCGCAGCCGGAAGGGCCAAGCAGCGCGAAGAATTCGCCTTGATAAATTTCGAGCGAAAGTTGATTGACGGCGAGAAATCCGCCGAAGCGTTTGCTCACAACTTCGATCCGCAGCAGCGGTTGCAAATTGCGATCGGCCCACGGTTCGAAGCCGCGCTTGGCAAATCCCGAACTTGACCTTGCGCTCGTCATTGCC
>JBASAH010000056.1:0-5891 GCA_049650505.1 Xanthobacteraceae bacterium | reverse complement strand
GCGGTACGCAGCGCGCCGCCCTGCGTCGTCGCCGTCGAAACAGAGGATCGGCTCGTCGGCCATGCGCCACATCAAAGCGAGCTGGTCGGCGGTGAGCGCAGTGCCGAGCGGCGCGACGGTCGCCTCGAAGCCCGCGGTGACCATGGCGATAACATCGGTATAGCCTTCCACCGCGACGATCGGCGCGCCGTCATGCGCCGCCTTGCGGGCGGCGGCGATATTGTAAAGCGTCGCGCCTTTATGAAAGAGCGGCGTCTCCGGCGAATTTAAGTATTTGGCCGATACCTCCTTATCGAGCGCGCGGCCGCCGAAGGCGATCACCCGCCCGCGCCAGTCGCTGATCGGAAACATCACCCGATCCCGAAAACGATCGTAGGGCACCGCGATGTCTTCGCCGCTGACCACGAGCCCGGCTTCGGTCATGTCCTCGACCGGGACCTTGGCGGCGCCGAGATGCTCCTTAAGCGCGTATTGCTCGGCCGGCGCATAGCCGAGCCGGAATTTGAGCTGGGTCGGCGCGGGGATGCCGCGATCGAGCAGATAACCGCGGCCGCGCGCGCCATTTCTTGATGCGAGCGTCGATTGGAAGAACGCGGCTGCCAAGTCGAGCACTTCGTGCAAGGTCTTGCGGCGTTCCTCTTGCGCCTGCGCTTCTCGCGTCATCACCGGCAGCGGCACGCCGGCCTGCTGCGCCAGCCGCTCGACCGCTTCGGGAAAGCTCACACCCTCGGTCAGCATCAGAAAATCGAAGATGTTGCCGTTCTTGCCGGACGAGAAGTCAAACCACATCGCTTTTTGGTCATTGACGAAGAACGACGGTGTCTTCTCCTTGTTGAACGGCGACAATCCCTTCCATTCGCGGCCGGCTTTGCGCAATTTCACGCGCCGGCCGACAACTTCCGAAACCGGAAGCCGCGCCCGCAGCTCGTCGAGAAATTGCGGCGTGAATCGCATGGTGATTCGTGCGATGTTAGCGCGACGGCGGCGCGAAGATAGGCCGGCGGATGCACCTTCGAGAAAGGCCGCCCGTTCTCCCGCTTATCCACAGCGGCAATTCGACAGGGCGCCTCTGGCCTCACTCCTCCGGCGCCATGCCGGCGGCTTTGACCACCCCCTCGGCCACTTTGCGATCCTCGACGATCTCTTGGGCGAAGGCCTCGGGCGTATTGGTGGCGCCAACCAGGCTCCTATCCTTGAGCTGCCGCTGCGCAAAGTCCGGCTCGGCGACGATCGCCGCGACCTCCTTGGCGAGCCGGTCGACGATCGGCCTCGGCGTGCCGGTCGGCGCGAACAGGCCATACCAGCCGCGCGACGGCGGGCCGTTATACCCAGTCTCTTTGAGCGTCGGCACCTGCGGGAAGTTTGGCGAATGGATGTTGTTGAGCATCACCAGCGGCGTCATGGTGCCGGCCCGGATCTGGCCGATGACATTGCCCTCGCCGAACAGGCCGACCGGAGTGAAGCCCGAGAGAATGGCATTGACCGCTTCGCCGCCGCCCTTGAACGGCACCCGCACCCAGTCGGCGCCGCGTTCTTTTTTCAGCGTCTCCATGTAGAGCACCATCGGCGCGCCAGGCGTCAGATAGGACAGCGTGCCGGGCTTCGCCTTCGACAGCGCGATCAGTTCGTCCACCGTTTTCACTTTCAGATCGGCATTGACCACCATGACGTGGATGAGATCGAACAGTTTGGTGATCGGCGCCAATCCGTGCACCGGATCGAACGGCATGTCCTTGATCAGGAACTGGTTGTAGATCATCGGATCGGCATTAACGATGCAGATCGTATAGCCGTCCGGCGCGGAATCCTGGCAGGCGCGCGCGCCGATATTCTGCATGCCGCCGGGACGGTTCTCGATCACGATCGGATGGCCGAGCCGTTCGCGAAGCTTGTCGCCGAGCGCCCGCATGAAAACGTCGCTGATGCCGCCCGGGCTCGTGCCGGTGAGCGCACGGATAGGCCGCGTCGGCCAATCTTGCGCGGTGGCGGTCAACGGCATCGCGGCAGAACCAATGACCGTCGCAATCAAGAGTACAAGGAAGCGGCGCACGGATATTCTCCTTCAGATAACACCGGTCAGGCGATGCAATCGCCGTCCGCGGTGAAGCCGAACAAACGCTGCACGCGATAATAGCGCGGCGAGCGCGGCTGCGTGATGCCCCATTGGTCGGATCGGCCCGGTGTATATTTCCAATGCGCGGACGACTGCGGCTGATAGGTGTCGTCGATCTGCAATATCTCGGCGGCATATTCCAGCGGCACTTCGTCCGGTCGGCAGAAATAGGCAAATACATTATTGCCAGGGCCATGCCGGCCCGGACCCCATTCGACCGGATAGCCGGCATCCTTCATGCGGCCGATGCCGCGCATCACCGAATCGCAGTCGGGCATTTCGAACGCGATGTGGTTGAGCGTCGGCAAGCCGGTCTTGGCGAGGACGATCGAACAATGATCGCGGTTGGCGCAATGGAGAAACCATAATGGCGCGTTCTCGTCGACCAGGCGAAAACCGAGCACGTTCGTGAAAAATGCGAGGCTTAAGTCAAAGTCGCGCGCGTTGAGATTGACATGAGCGATTTGGCGCGGACGATCGGCGCGATTCTCACTGTCGGCATGGTCGGCGCAATCGCAGACGAAGAAAAGATTGCGGCCGTCGGGATCCTCGCAGCCAAAGCCGTAACCGCCGCCGGGCGTGGATAATTGCGCCGCCGCCGTGGCTTTAACTCCCGCCCCAGAGATTGCCCGATGCAGATGCGCGATCGCTTGCCGATCGGGGAGTTCGAAATCGATCCGGATCACCGCCGGCTGCGCGCCTGCGTGCAAACCAAGCACATGGTGATAGGCGCCGGTGGCGCGGAAGAAGCACGCATCGTTTCGTCTCTCGACTAGCTGCAGTTTCCACACGGTTTCGTAAAAACGCGCCGCCTCGTCGAGATTGCTAGCGACGAGTTCGACACTGCGCACGCCGCGAATGAGGCAGGACATCAGATCGCGCCGCGAAACTATGAACCGCCGCCGAGGAGTTTTTTCACCTGCGCGCCGGCTTTGCCGAAATCCATCTGCCCGGCAAAGCGCTGCTTGAGCGCAGCCATGGTGCGGCCCATGTCTTTGAGCGTTTCGGCTTCGATCTCCTTGATCAAGGTAGAAATCGCGTGCGCGGCGTCGAGGTCGGACATCTGCTTCGGCAGGTAGGCGGAAATGATCTCGATCTCTTCGCGCTCTTGCGCCACGAGTTCGCTGCGCCCGGCTTTCTCGTAAAGCTCGAGCGCTTCGTGGCGCTGTTTGACCATCTTCTGCATCACGTCGACGATTTCAGGGTCGCTGAGCCTGGTGCGCTCGGCGCCGCGGGTCTCGCGCTCCAGAACCGCGGCGTTGATGAGCCGTAGCGTCGAAACGCGCCGCTCCTGGCCGGCCTTCAAAGCCGCTTTCAAGGCGCTGTTGATGTCGTCGCGCAGCACGTCTTTGTCCTCATTCGGTTCCCGGCTCGCGTTCCTTGCTCTTGTTCATTGGGACGCGCAAGGGGAGCAAAGGGGCGTAACGCGCCGGCGCTTGCCGAATGAGCCGGCGAAATAAGGCCGTGGCCAACAGCCGATGGCGGTTGCGTCCCGATACATAATACGCAACTAAGAGGCCAGTAAGACGGAACCATGAGCCGCAAGCCAGTGACCCGGACGCGCCCCCCGCACGCGCCGCCTTCGAGGGCAGAGGCCCATCGCGATGTCCATGGCGATGCACCGGTCAATCCCCATGGCGGCTCCCACGGCGGTCTCAATGCTTGGGACGACGCCAAGCCGACCGCGTTGCTCGTTCTTGCCGACGGCACCGTGCTGGAAGGTTTTGGACTGGGCGCCACTGGCCACGCCGTCGGCGAGGTCTGTTTCAACACCGCGATGACCGGCTATCAGGAGATCCTCACCGATCCGTCCTATGCCGGCCAGATCATCACCTTCACCTTCCCCCATATCGGCAATGTCGGCGCCAACGACGAGGACATCGAGACCGTCAATCTCGCGGCGACCCCGGGCGCGCGCGGAGTGGTCCTGCACTCGGCCATCACCACGCCGTCGAATTACCGGGCGACCCGGCATCTCGATCAGTGGCTCAACAGCCGCGGCGTGATCGGGCTCGCCGGCATCGACACCCGCGCGCTAACCGGACTCATTCGGCAAAAAGGCATGCCCAATGCGGTCATTGCTCATGAGGCGAGCGGCCGCTTTGATCTCGACGCGCTCAAGCGCGAGTCCACGGCTTGGCCCGGACTCGTCGGCATGGACCTCGTGCCGATGGTGACGACCGGCCAGCGTTTCACATGGGATGAAACGCCGTGGCGCTGGGGCGACGGTTACGGCCGGCAGGACCGCGCCGACTTTCACGTCGTCGCGATCGATTACGGCATCAAGCGCAACATTCTCCGCCAGCTTGCCGGCAATGCCTGCAAGGTGACGGTGGTGCCGGCCACGACGTCCGCCCCCGATATTCTGGCGCTCAAGCCCGACGGCATTTTCCTCTCCAACGGGCCGGGCGACCCGGCGGCCACCGGCCAATATGCGGTGCCGGTGATCCGCACCTTGATCGAGAAGAAACCGGTATTCGGCATCTGCCTCGGCCACCAAATTCTTGGGCTCGCGGTCGGCGCCAAGACCATGAAAATGCATCAGGGCCATCACGGCGCCAATCACCCGGTGAAGGATCTCACGACCGGCAAGGTCGAAATCACGTCGATGAACCACGGCTTCGCGGTGGATCGCGCGACGCTGCCCGGCCATGCGGTGGAGACGCACGTCTCGCTGTTCGACGGCTCCAATTGCGGGCTGGCGCTCAAGGACCGGCCTGTCTTCTCGGTGCAATATCATCCGGAGGCGTCGCCTGGCCCGCGCGACAGCCATTTCCTGTTCCGCCGCTTTGTCGAACTGATGCGCGCCGGGAAACGCTGATCGGCGACGGCCTGGTGCGGTTCTACCGGCGAGTAAATTCGCAGCGGGATTAATGAGGCCGACCGGCCTTCCCTCGCCGTCGAATCTGTTCTAAAGAGCGCTCGCGCGGGGCCGAGCCCCGCTGGCTAGCGTGCGCTCAGCAAAAGTGGGTACCGGTTTTGCGTCCGAAGCGCACGCTTACTTTCACTAGCGCGCTTTCCGGGCGGCTGACCGGTATTGTCCGCTCAGCCTGAAAGCGCGGGACGCGCACCACGCGCGCCCTTTTTTTGTGCGCAAAAATCGCGGACCTAATGCCCAAACGGACCGACATCTCCTCGATCCTGATCATCGGCGCGGGACCGATCGTGATCGGCCAGGCGTGCGAATTCGATTATTCGGGCACGCAAGCCTGCAAGGCGCTCAAGGCCGAGGGTTATCGCGTCGTTCTGGTCAATTCCAATCCGGCGACCATCATGACCGACCCGGATTTGGCGGATGCGACTTACGTCGAACCGATCACGCCGGAGATCGTCGCCAAGATCATCGCCAAGGAACGCAACGTCCTGCCGGGCGGCTTTGCGCTATTGCCGACGATGGGCGGGCAGACCGCGCTCAACACCGCGCTGTCGCTGCGCCGCATGGGCGTGCTCGACAAATTCGGCGTCACCATGATCGGCGCGACCGCCGCGGCGATCGACAAGGCGGAAGACCGCAAATTATTCCGTGAGGCGATGACCAAGATCGGGCTGGCAACGCCGCGCTCGCAGCAGGTCAAGACGCTGGTTGGCGCGCTCGCCGCCCTCGACGATGTTGGCCTGCCGGCGATTATCCGGCCGTCGTTCACGCTCGGCGGCACCGGCGGCGGCATCGCCTACAACAAAGAGGAGTTCATCGAGATCGTCGAGCGCGGGCTCGACGCCTCGCCGACCAGCGAAGTGCTGATCGAAGAATCCGTGCTCGGCTGGAAAGAGTTCGAGA
>JBASAH010000055.1:0-12939 GCA_049650505.1 Xanthobacteraceae bacterium | reverse complement strand
GCGCGAGGCCGCCGAGCTTGCGCCGACCGACAGCAAAGCCGCCGTCGCAGCCTATGATGCAATCGCGGCGGACAGTCGCGCAGGCCAAGTCACCCAAGATCTGGCGGCGGTGCGCGCGGGTTTTCTTCTGGTCGATACTGCGCCCTATGCTGAGATCGTTAAGCGGCTGGAGCCGTCAACCGCAGCCGACCGTCCTTTTCGGCACAGTGCGCGCGAGGTTCTAGCGCTTTCCGCATGGAAGGCCGGAGATATATCGACGGTGCGGCGCTGGACTGACATGATGATAAGCGATCCGCTGACACCCGCTGGTCCGCGCAGCCGCGCGGAAATGTTGAGCGAACTGATCGCGGCGAGCGCGAAAGGCTGAAGTGATGGTGCGACGCTCGCATGGATTTTTATATCGCGCCGCTTCGGTGCTGGCGCTCGCGCTGATGATTGCCGGCTGCACGAAGGGCGGCCAGTTCGATCCCACCGAAATTTTCAATTCGGATGTGTTCGACAGCAAAAAAAAGCTGAGAGGCGACCGTGCGCCAGTTTTCCCTGAGGGAGTGCCGGGCACGGCTACCGGCGTGCCTGCAGAATTGGTCAAGGGCTACGAGCCGCCGCCGGAACAGCCCGATGCAGCCGTCGCAGCAGCGCCCCCTCCGGCTCCGGCGGCTGAGGCAGAAAAACCAAAGCCGAAACCGAAGCCCAAAGCGAAAGTCGCTGCGCAAAAACCGCCGGCTGCGCCGGCTGCCCCAGCTGCATCGGCGCCCGGCCCCGCTCCGACGCGGATCACGGTGGGTAACACACAGAGGCCAGCAGCCACGGGACAACAGCCGGGCGGGGCGCAAACCGCTTGGCCAGCGAGTTCGCAACAACCGGCACAATCGTCGCAATCTGTGTGGCCGGCGGCGCCCCAAACGACGACAGCGCAGCCGGCCCAGTCATCGCAGTCGGTATGGCCCGACCCGCCGGCGGCCGCCGGTTCTTCGCGATAAAATTTCTACGCGCGCTGTTGCCAATTGCGTCGGCCCTCGGCGCATGAGCTTTATTAAATGATATAGAGGTCGTTGCCTCGAAGCCGTTGCGCATCATCAGCGCTCGCCGTCACCGCTGCCATCAGAGTTTGCCCCTTCGGTTTTCCATGTCGTTCACCGTCGCGATTGTTGGTCGGCCTAACGTTGGCAAATCGACGCTGTTCAACAGGCTCGTCGGCCGGCGCCTCGCTCTGGTCGACGATCGCCCGGGAGTGACGCGGGACCGGCGCGAGGGTGAGGCACGACTCGGAGATCTCGTCTTCAAGGCGATTGATACAGCCGGCCTGGAGCACGCCGAACGCGACAGCTTAACGGGGCGAATGCAGGTCCACACAGCAGCCGCGATAGCGCAGGCGGATGCAGTTTTGTTTTTGATCGATGCGCGGGCCGGCGGGACGGGTGCCGATCGCGCTTTCGCCGACATCGTTCGCAAATCGGGCAAGCCCGCGATTCTCGTCGCCAACAAAAGCGAGGGCCGCGCAGGCGAGGCCGGCGCGCTCGACGCTTATGCGCTCGGCTTCGGCGATCCGGTGCCGATCAGCGCCGAGCACGGCGAAGGTTTGGCTGGGCTCTCTGAGGCGCTGCGTGCGGCCTTACCGGAAGCAACGGCCGAGCGCGACGATCCGGAAGATCGCGCCGCTGCAGCCGATAAGCAGTCGATCCGGCTCGCCATTGTCGGCCGGCCGAATACCGGTAAGTCGACGCTGATCAATCGACTGCTCGGCGAGGAACGGCTATTGGCCGGACCGGAAGTCGGCATCACCCGCGACGCAATTGCGGTCGATCTCGCCTGGCAGGGTAAGGATTTTCGCATCCACGATACTGCGGGTATGCGCCGCCGTTCGCGGATCGAAGAGAAGTTGGAGAAGCTCTCGGTTGCCGATGCCCTCAACGCGATCCGTTTTGCCGAAGTGGTCATCGTCCTCATCGATTCACAAACACCTCTCGAGGAGCAGGACATTCGGATCGCCGATCTGGTCGAGCGGGAAGGGCGGGCCGTCGTCATTGCCATCAACAAATGGGATTTGATCGAACCGGAGCCAGGCGCACTTTCGCGATTGCGTAACACGGTCGACCGCCTGTTGCCGCAGATCAAGGGAGTCGGCATCGCGGTCGTGTCGGCGAAAACCGGCCAGGGCTTGGACCGGTTGATGCAGACGGTCGTCGAGGCGCATACAATCTGGAATCGGCGGGTGCCGACAGCCGCCTTGAATCGCTTCTTGTCCGGGGCGACCGGGTCGCATCCGCTGCCTGCGCTGCGCGGCCGGCGCCTTCGGCTTGACTATATGACTCAGCCCAAATCACGGCCGCCGACCTTCGTCTTGTTCGGCTCGCGCGCCAGCGCGCTGCCGGAGGCTTATCGCCGTTACCTGGTGAATGGGCTGCGTGACCGGTTCGACTTGCCCGGCACGCCGATCAGGCTCACGTTGCGGACAAAGGCTAATCCCTACGCGACGCGTAAACGCCGCTAATCGCGGCCGCTTTCCTGCCGCGCGTACTAAGCAGGCGGCTTGAAGTCCAAAAATTTGCCGGCAGGAAAGTCGTAAAGCTTGCCGGTTTCGCGGCAGCTCGGCAGGCAAAGTGGAAGAATCTTTTCTGCCACATCTTCGGGCGTGGGCAGTGTCATCGGGTCTTCTCCCGGCATGACTTGCGCGCGCATGCGCGTGCGCGTGGGTCCCGGATTGAAGAGGTTCACACGCAGCGCCGTTGCGTCGGTCTCCGCGGCATAAGTTCGGGCGAGAACGTTAAGCGCTGCTTTGGATACTGAATAGGCGCCGCTATAGGCCCGCGCGTGGGTCGCCGCCCCCGAGGTGATAAATACGGCGCGTCCGGCGGTGGAGCGTTTCAGCAACGCCTCCATGGCGCGGATCAAATGCCAATTGGCGGTGACGTTGACCGCCATCACTTCCTCCCAGTTCTGCGGATCGATGTGATGAAGCGGCGAGCGTTGCCCCACGACGCCGGCATTGCCGACCATGACGTCGAGCCGCTGGTATCGTTCATTGAGGGCGGAAGCCAGTCGATAGATGCCAGCGTAATCGCGCATATCGAGCGGCACCAGAGTTGCCGAAGTTCCGGCTGCACGCGCTGCGTCGTCGACTTCTTCCAGCGCGCCCGTGGTGCGCGCCACCGCGACGATATGAGCGCCGGAGCGGGCGAGCGTCAGCGCGACGGCGCGGCCGATGCCACGCGATGCGCCGGTGACGAGCGCAATGCTCCCGGCGAGAGGCTGCGTCATTTCTCAGCTTGCTTCGGCGAGCAACGAGAGCTGGCGAGGGGTGGTGTCTTGCGCGGTGCGATCTGTCAGCGGCGTCGGATAATCGCCGGTAAAGCAGTGATCGGTGAATTGCGGGCGAACCGGATCGCGGCCCTTTTCACCCATTGCGCGATAGATGCCGTCGACCGAAAGAAAGGCGAGCGAGTCGGCGCCGATGAATTTGCGCATACCCTCGAGATCGTGCGTTGCGGCAAGTAGTTTGTCCCGCTCTGGCGTGTCGATGCCGTAGTAATCGGGATGAGTGATCGGCGGCGAGGCAATGCGCAAATGCACCTCGATGGCGCCGGCATCGCGCATCATCTGCACGATCTTCACCGAAGTCGTGCCGCGCACGATCGAATCGTCGATCAAAACGATGCGTTTTCCGGCCACAACCGCGCGATTGGCGCTGTGCTTAAGGCGAACGCCGAGCTGGCGGATATGCTGGGTCGGTTCAATGAAGGTGCGGCCAACATAATGATTGCGAATGATGCCGAGTTCATAAGGTAGACCAGATTCCTGAGCATAGCCGACCGCCGCCGGCACTCCGGAATCGGGGACCGGCACGACGACGTCGGCGGAGGCGGGCGCTTCGCGCGCCAGTTCCGCGCCGCATGCTTTGCGGACCGTGTAAATGCTGCGCCCACCGAGAATCGAATCGGGTCTGGCGAAATAGATGTATTCGAAAATGCAGGGACGCGGCGGCAGCGGCAGAAATGGCTTGTGCGAGTGCGCGCCCTCCTCGTCGAAGATTAGGACCTCGCCGTTATCGACGTCGCGCACATATTGCGCGCCGATAATGTCGAGGGCGCAGGTCTCGGAAGCGAGAATTGGGCAGCCATCCAGCTTGCCAAGCACGAGCGGACGAATGCCGAGCGGATCGCGGGCGCCGACGAGCTTCTTATTGGTGAGCCCGGCGAAGGCGTAAGAGCCTTCGAGCATGCGCAAGCCCTCGATCAGCCGGTCGACAAAACGATTGCGGTGAGACCGAGCCACCAGATGCAGGATCACTTCGGTATCGGTGGTGGATTGCATCATGGCGCCATCGCGCACGAGCTGACGCCGCAGGCTCAGGCCGTTCGTAAGATTGCCATTATGGCCGATCGCAAACCCGCCGGCATTTAGCTCGGCGAATAGCGGCTGGACATTGCGCAAAATCGTCTCGCCGGTGGTTGAATAGCGGACATGGCCGATCGCCGCATTGCCAGGTAGGCGATCGATGACTTCCCGCCTGGAGAAGGCATCGCCGACCAGGCCGAGGCGGCGTTCCGAATGAAACCGCTTGCCGTCGAAGGTGACGATTCCGGCAGCCTCCTGGCCGCGGTGCTGCAAGGCATGCAGACCCAACGCGGTAATCGCAGCCGCGTCAGGATGTCCGAAAATGCCGAAGACGCCGCATTCCTCGCGAAGCCGATCCGCGTCGAGGTCGAGGGCGCCAGATCCGGTCATGACCTTGGTATCTCCAACCTATCGAGCTTGCTGCGCCGTTGGTCGGGTGCAGCAGCCGGAGCATCGGTGTCCTCAGGACGGGCCCGCTTCAACTTGTTTAAAATGGTGCTTTCCGGGTCATCCGGCAACATCGACATCAGCCATTGTCCGGTCCCCGCCAGGACCACCTTGGATTTGGCGCCCTTGACCCATTGTGGCTGGCTGCGGTCGGGAACGAGCCAAATAAAGAACTGAAACGCAATGACGACGATGATCAGGCCGCGCGCTAGCCCGAATAAAAATCCCAGCGTGCGATCAAGCGCGCCGACGCGGCTATCCAGCACCATGTCGGAAATTCTGATGGTGAAGACCGAAACAACCAGCAGCGTGAGTAGAAAAACCCCACCCACCACCACAATCGCGGCGACAATATCGCTGTTGAAGTACTGCTTGGCGAAAGGCAACAGCTTGCCGTAGGAATAAAGCGTGGCGACGGCCGCCAGAATCCATGCGGTAATCGAGAGGACCTCGCGCATGAAACCACGCACCATGGCGAGCAGGCCCGAAATCAGCATCACCAGGATCAGGACGATATCGAGCAGCGTGATCGGCATGGGCTACGATTCGGCTACGATTCGGCTGGGCTTTTGGCGTTCCGCCGCGTGTATAGCGGGGCTGCGCCATGCCGTCACCCATCTTCTCGCGGTTGTTTCCGCAACCGGATAACGGGCCCTGAACGGGTCTCACGAAGCGCTAATTAACCCACCGCTAGCAAACCAAAATCAGCCATCCTGGCGGCTCACCCGCCGCAGGGCAGGGGTGCTGTCGCGCGCGATATCGGCCACGAGATTGTCGAGGGTGCCTATTGCCACGAGGGTAAATCCCTCCGGGACGTCATTGCGCGCGGCTTCCGGAGCGATTGCCTTGGCGAAACCGAGCTTCTGTGCCTCGCGCATACGGGCGGCGCTTTGTGGAACCGGCCGAACCGCGCCGGAGAGCGAGATTTCGCCGAAATAGACGGCATTCGCGGGCAGGGGAGCATGCGTTAGCGAAGAGACCAAGGCCGCAGCGGCGGCAATGTCGGCCGCGGGTTCCTGGATCCGTAATCCGCCGGCGACATTGAGGTACACGTCATGCCCCGACAGGCGCACGCCGCAATGCGCCTCCAGCACTGCCAAGACCATCGACAGTCGATTCGGGTCCCAGCCCACGACGGCCCGACGCGGGGTGCCCAGTGTTGTGGGCGCCACCAGCGCCTGAATTTCAACCAGCAGCGGACGCGTTCCCTCGACCCCCGCGAATACCGCGGTGCCGGCGCTGCCGAGATCGCGCTCGGACAAAAATAGTGCGGATGGGTTTGCCACCTCCTGCAACCCGCCGCCGGTCATTTCGAAGACGCCGATCTCGTCGGTCGGGCCGAATCGATTCTTGATCGCGCGCAGGATGCGAAACTGTTGCGAGCCTTCGCCTTCGAACGACAAAACCGCATCGACCATATGCTCGACGACGCGGGGGCCGGCGATCTGACCGTCCTTGGTGACGTGGCCGACCAAAATGACGGCCGCGCCGCTGCGCTTGGCAAAGCGAATCAATTCCGCGGCGGAGCCCCGGACTTGCGTCACGGTTCCCGGCGCCGCATCGACCGTTTGAGTCCACATGGTCTGAATGGAATCGATAACGAGCATGCGCGGGATTACGCCCTGCGACACCGTCGTTACGATATCCTCAACCGAAGTTTCCGCTGCGACCTCGACCGTCGCCTCGCCAAGGCCGAGCCGTTCCGCGCGCAGCCGCACTTGCGCTACCGCCTCTTCGCCCGAAATGTAGACGGCGCGGTGCCGCCCCCGCGCGAATGCCGCCGCGACTTCGAGCAGCAGAGTAGATTTGCCGATCCCAGGATCGCCGCCAAGCAAAAGCACCGAACCGCGCACGAGCCCGCCGCCGGTGACGCGATCGAATTCGGCGATACCGGAGGCAAGCCGTGGCGCCTCCGCGGTCGCGCCCTTTAAGGGCTCGACGGCAAATGGCCGGCCCTTACGCGAGGGCACGCGCACACGACTGGCGGTTTCCTCAACAAGCGTATTCCATTCGCCGCAGGCTTCACATTTGCCTGCCCAGCGCGCAAACGCTGCGCCGCAATTCTGGCAGATGAAGTTTGGCGCGCGCGGTGCCATCACGCGCTCCCATAAATCAAATGGCAGCGCGGACCGAGCCTGGTGAGGATCTCGTAGCCGATCGTGCCTGCCGCCGCCGCGACATCGTCAATGCTCAGTTCACCGCCGATCAGGGTCGCCAAATCGCCACGGCGCACGGCGCCGTCCGGCAGATCGGTGATGTCGAGTGCGAGGAGGTCCATCGAAATGCGGCCCACTATAGGACATCTTTTGCCGGCCACGATCCCCGACCCGCCTGCGCGTTCGTCATTGCCGCTGCCGGCACGTAATAGCCCGTCCGCGTAGCCGAGGGCGACCACTGCAATGCGCGAATTGCGCCGCGCCGTCCACGCGGCGCCATAACCGATCGTCTGGTCGCGTGCGACGCTGCGCAGCTGCAAAATGCGCCCGGCCAGTTCAACAACACCTTTCATTGGATTGGGCCGACCAGGGGTCGGATTGATGCCGTAGATCGCCGCACCGGGCCGCGCCAGATCGAAATGTGCCGTGTCGCCGAGAAAAATTCCGGAAGAATTGGCGAGTGAAGCCGGAATGCCGGCATAGAGCGCGCGAAGCTCGCGAAACATTTTCAGCTGGATGGCATTGAACGGGTGGTCGGGAAGTTCGGCGCAAGCAAGGTGGCTCAGCAACAGCGCGATACCATGATTTGGAGTGTGGACACGTGGCGCCAGCGCCGCGGCCTCCTCCGGGGAGACGCCGAGGCGGTGCATGCCGGTATCGACATGCAGCGCGGCGCCGCCCTGCCAGCCGCGGGCGGCAACGAATGTGTCCCATTCGGCAAGTTCGGTCATCGAATTGATCACTGGCCGCGCGCCAAGCTCGATGAAGGCGTCCGCGGCGTCGAGTGTGAAGCCATGGAGAACGTAGATAGTGGCGTGCCGCGCCGCGGCACGGACGGTACGCGCCTCCGCGAGATCCGCGACAAAGAAAGTTTTGCAGCCCGCTCGCGCCAGCGCCGTGACCACCGGCTTCAGCCCAAGGCCATAGCCATTGGCCTTCACAACCGCGGCGCATTCCACGGCGATGAGTTGGCGTGCCAGCGCCCGCCAATTGGCGGCGATGGCAGTAAGATCGATCGTCAATATCCCGCCGGTTTCCGCGACGCCCGGCGCCGGTCCTGCGGGCTTTAGGCGTTTTGCGCGTGCCATGATTACCGCTTATGACCGCCGCCGCCGCGGCCGTAAAGCACGCCTGCGGTGGCTTAGAAGACGCGCCGGTGCGCGCTATCGAGATTGGCGAAGCGGGTCACCGCGGCGTCGAACTGCAATTCGACCGTCCCCGTGGGACCATGACGCTGCTTACCAATAATAATTTCGGCCTTGCCATCCACGCGCTCGCCTTCCGCCAGCCATTCCGCAAATTTCTCGCGGTTAGCCTCGGTCGGTTTACGTATCTGATGATAGTATTCCTCCCGGAATACAAAAAGGACGACGTCCGCATCTTGTTCAATCGATCCTGATTCGCGCAAATCCGACAGTTGCGGACGCTTGTCCTCGCGGCCTTCCACCTGCCGTGACAATTGCGAGAGGGCGAGAATTGGAATGTTGAGCTCTTTGGCCAGCGCCTTCAGCCGGGTTGTAATCTCAGTGATTTCCTGAACGCGCCCTTCGGCGGCACGGCGGCTCAATCCCTGCAGAAGCTGCAGATAGTCGACGACCAAGAGATCGAGCCCGCGCTGCCGCTTCAATCGCCGCGCCCGCGCCGCCAATTGCCCAATGGAAAGTCCGCCAGTTTCATCGACGTAAAATGCCAGATTCTGCAGGTCGATCGAAACGTCCCTGATTCTTTCGAAATCGGCTTCCTCGATATCGCCGCGCCGAATTTTGTTTGAGGGAATTCCGGTCTGTTCGGAAATGATACGCGTGGCCAGCTGTTCGGCGGACATTTCAAGCGAGAAGAAGCCGACAATGCCGCCATCGACGGTGGCAAGGTGACCGTCGGCCCGGACCTCGCCGGCCCAAGCCTTGGCGACGTTATAGGCGACGTTAGTGGCGAGCGCGGTTTTCCCCATGCCCGGACGGCCGGCAAGAATGATCAAGTCCGAGGGCTGCATGCCGCCCATCTTGCTGTCGAGATCGGTTAGGCCCGTCGCCAACCCGGAAAGCCGGCCGTCGCGCTGGTAAGCGCGCGCCGCCATGTCAACCGCGGTCGTCAGCGCTTGGGCGAAGCGTTGAAAGCCCGCGTCGTAACGGCCCGTCTCGGCGATCTCGTAGAGCCTCCGCTCGGCGTCTTCGATGTGCTGCAGCGGAGTCGACTCAACCGGTGCGTCATAGGCGAGGTTCACCATATCCTCGCCAATCGCGATCAGGTCGCGGCGTACCGAGAGGTCGTAAATCGTGCGGCCGTAGTCCTCGGCATTGATGATTGTTGTCGCTTCGGCGGCAAGGCGGGCGAGATACTGATTGAGTGAAAGCCCTGCAATGTCGGTATCGCCAGGCAAGAACGTCTTGAGCGTCACCGGAGTGGCGGTTTTATTTGCCCGGATAAGTCCGCCAGCAAGCTCGAAAATACGCTGGTGGATCGGCTCGAAAAAATGCTTCGGCTCGAGAAAGTCGGAGACACGATAGAATGCCTCGTTATTGACGAGGATAGCGCCGAGCAAGGCCTGTTCGGCCTCGATATTGTGCGGCGCCGCGCGGAGCGTCGGTTCCGGCGGAATTTGCTTGCGTGCGGTCGAATCGAAGACTGGCATGGTCCCGGTCAGAGGAATCGCGTGCTGTGGCCGTTTTGCGGCACGTGGCCGTAACCCGGCGATGGATCGGTCTAAAGTGGCTACTCAACATCGCGGCTCACTCAACGACAGCGGTCAAAGCTGCGCAACCGCCGCTCCTTTCGATAATCGAGCGGGCGGACAATGGAAGCGTTGATTGCGGCTGTCCCCGTTACCCACTGCACTCGCCGCCGACCGCGAAAACCGCAATACGCCACTTGACGTAGCGACGTTGGCGGCGGCTATTCGCCGGCGAGTCGCAGCGGCATCCTGTAACCCGTCTCGAGCGCGCGCAGCCGCGCCTCTTCCCGGGCGATATAGTCGCGGGTGGCCGGGATGACGCCTTTTTGCTTCGCCATCTGAATCTGGAAAACAACCATTTCTCCTTGGCGAAACGCCATTTCCGAGCAGGCCAGATAGAATTCCCACATTCGTACGAAACGCTGATCGTACAGGCGCAGCACTTCGTCCCGGTGAGCGAGAAAACGCTCTCGCCAAGCTTTGAGCGTCTCGGCGTAGTGAAGCTGCAAAACTTCGACATCGGTGATACCCAGACCGGCGCGCTCGATCACGGGAAGTACTTCCGACAAAGCCGGAATGTAGCCGCCCGGGAATATGTATTTTGCAATCCATGGATTGGTGATGCCAGGCGGGCTGCTGCGGCCGATCGTATGCAAGAGCGCGATCCCGTTCTCTGCGAGAAGCTTCGCGCATTTGGTGAAAAAGGCGTCGTAGAACCCGACCCCAACATGTTCGAACATGCCGACCGACACGATCCGATCGAACCGGCCGGCAAGATCGCGATAGTCCAGAAGCTCAAATGTGACGTCCTGCCGGCCGCGCTCGCGGGCGCGGCTGGTGGCGCGCTGGTATTGCTCCTGTGAAAGAGTGATGCCGGTAACCCGCGCCCCGGCAATCTCGGCCAGATAAAGCGCTAGTCCGCCCCAACCGCAGCCAATGTCCAAAAGCCGCACCCCGGGGGTGACCCGCAACTTCGCCGCCAAGTGCCGCCTTTTCGCGAGTTGCGCGTCATCGAGCGACAGATCGGGGTTCTCGAAGTAAGCGCAGCTATATTGCTGGTCGGCGTCGAGGAATAGCGAATAGAGTCTACCGTCGAGATCGTAGTGATGAGCGACATTGCAGCGCGCGCGGGAACGCAGGTTCAATTGTTGCAGGCGGCGGAACAAATAGCGGATGAAACGGGGCACTGCCCAATTGCGCGCCCCGATCCCGTCCTGATCCAACAACAGCGCCAGGAGATCGGCGATCGAGCCCCGTTCAATGACGAGGGTGCCGTCCATATAGGCTTCGCCGAGCCGCAACTCGGGGTCGAACAGCACCCCCCGCTGTGCCGCGGCGTTGGTGAAGCGGACAGTAACAGGGAGGCCGGTCCCGTTGCCAAACGTGCCTGTGCGGCCGCGTGCGGTCGTCACAGTCAGAGAGCCGCGGCGGACAAACCGCCGCAAAAATATGAGTAGCAACCGATCCACGGCCGCCTCCACTCACACAATGCCCGTTCCGCAAAGCTAGTACGTGCGCTCGATCAAAGCCTTACTGCCCCGGGCGACCGCATCCTGCGCTTTCGCGGGTGGAGTCTAGTTACTGCCGTGATTAAAACAAAATCCTCCTTGACCAGCAATGCCGTAGCAGGCAAGGCCGCAATGCTCGCGCATTGATCGAGATTTGGGGTAAGTTTGGTCACGAAGTCCGGGTGGTTTGGGGAGCTTAGCGTGGTTTGGCGTCTGGCGTCCGTAATTGGAATCGGCCTGGCATGGGCACTTGTCACGCTGCCGGGGGCGAGAGCACAGACCAATATCGATCGGGGCAAACCGCCGTCTGAACTGTTCGCGAATTATTGCGCGGTTTGCCACAAGACGACCCGCGGGCTTGCCACTGGACGGAACAGTCTGACGCTCTCGCTGTTCTTGCGAGAGCATTACGCGACCAGCCGCGAGCAGGCGGCGGCGCTCGCCGCTTATGTCATCAGTGCTGGTGGTAATGCTCCCGCGCCGTCAAAACCCGACCGGGCCAAGACCGAGGAACCGAAGAACCAAGAACCCAAAACTCAGGAGTCGAAGGGCCACGAGGGCAAGCCTCGTCCGACCTCGACGGCGGCAAGGCCTGAACCGGAGAAGCCCGGTGCGGACCGTCAGCAGGAGCGTGAAGAAGCTGCCCCCGCCGAGCAGGCAACCGCTCCCGTTGCGGCAGCCCCTGTGCCGAACCAAGCGCCGAGTTCGGCCGAGGCTGCGAAGCCAGAGTTTGCCCCGACTAAAAGCGCGGGCGCGTCGGCCGAATCTTCGCCGGACGAGAATGCGCCTGTGCCGCGCGACAATATCCCGGACTGAGCGGGGATCTTTCGGAACTCGATCCGCTTAGGCGTTGTCGGGCGGAGGTGGGGGTTCGGCTTGTTCCGCACCTTCCGTCGTGCGCGCGCTCTCGCCAGCTCCCGGTTCGAAGAACGCTTCGGCGGCAATAGCCGCGGCCTCTTGTTCGGTCGGTTCGCGCAACTGCATCACATCTTCGCCACGCGCAATGCGCGCCGCCTCATCTTGGTTGCGAGCGACAATGATGGTGATCGAAACTTCTACCTCAGGATGAAGTGCAATCGGCACCTTATGCTGGCCGACGGTCTTGATCGGCGCGTTCAATGCAATCTGGCTGCGGTTTAGGCGAAAACCATCATCTGCAAGCAGGCCGATCAGATCGCGCGGCGAAACCGAACCAAACAGTTGGCCGGATTCGGAGGCTTGCCGCAGCACGGTGAAACTCTTGCCGTCAAGCTTGTCGGACACTTGTGCCGCTTCGCTCTTAAGCGTGAGCGAACGCGCCTCGAGTTCGCTTTTCATCTTTTCAAAGCGCGTGCGATTTTCCGCCGTGGCGCGCAGCGCTTTGCCGCGCGGCAATAAAAAGTTGCGGGCAAATCCGTCCTTCACGCGCACGACCTCGCCCATCTGGCCGAGCCTGGCGATGCGTTCCAGTAGAATGACTTCCATGCCGGCCTCGCTCTAGCGGATCACGTAGGGCAAGAGCCCGAGGAAGCGCGCGCGTTTTATCGCCTGGGCGAGTTCACGCTGCCTTTTTGCCGATACTGCGGTGATGCGGCTCGGCACAATCTTTCCGCGCTCTGAGACGAAGCGCTGCAGCAGTTTGACATCTTTGTAATCGATCTTGGGCGCGTTAGCGCCCGAGAACGGACAGCTCTTGCGGCGCCGGAAAAACGGGCGGCGCCCGCCTGCGCCCTGCGGTGAAAAAGCCATTCCCTATTCCTCCGTCCCGTTTTCGGCACCCTCGGAATCGTCGCGGCCGCGCCGGTCGCGGCCCCGATCGCCCCGGTCGCCTCCACGATCGCCT
>JBASAH010000054.1:0-4916 GCA_049650505.1 Xanthobacteraceae bacterium | reverse complement strand
CCATCCGCTTCGACAAAGACTCGTCCGTTTTGAAATGCTAAGTCATCCTGCTTTCGTTTCTCAAAAGGCGAGCCGGGCGTTGTTGTGGCGACCTGCAATAACGAGCTGATGGCATTGTCAGCCGCGGCAAAGACGGCCGGCACCACCGATGCGGTCGCCCACGAACCGCCTGAGACCGGTCCGAGCGGAAGCTCAGTGTCGCCAAGCACAACTTCCACTTTCTCAACCGGCACGCCGCTCTTGTCCGCTGTGAGCAAGGCGAGAATTGTGTAGGTGCCGGTGCCGATATCCTGCGCGCCACATGCGACGCGGGCACTGCCGTCATCGCGCAGTTCGACGTTGGCCGCAGCGGAATCGCGCGTCGCGATCCAAGCAGCGCCGGCCACGCCCCAGCCAAGCGTCAGGCCATTCTGTTTCATTGAACCGACTTCGGCGTTTCGCCTCGACCAGCCGAACTTCTCAGCGCCGAGCTGGAGACACTCGACGTAATGCCGCGATGAAAATGGAATGCCTTCACCCTCATCGATCTTTGGCTCGTTCAGGATGCGGAGCTGAACCGGATCGATCTTGAGCTGATCGGCCAACTCGTTCATGGCTGACTCGGTAGCGTAAAGGCCGGGTACCGCGCCGGGGCCGCGCATATCGCTTGGCGTGCCGACGTTGCGTCGCGCGCGGCCGAAGTGCACGCGGAGGTTAGGAACACTGTAGTGGAAGGCCGTCGCTTCACCGCAATTCTCGTGGTACTCCTCGAGTATCGACCGCTGATAGACGTAATCGTGCTCAAGCGAGACGAGCTTGCCTTCCGGTGTCGCGCCGAGCCGGACGCGCTGCTGAGTGCGGGCGCGATGACCGGTACTCTGGAACGTCATCTTCCGGCTAAGCACGAGCTTGACCGGTTTGCCCACCTGACGCGCCGCCGCCACCGCCAGCGGACAATGTGTCCACGGCCAAAGTTTGCTGCCGAAACCTGAGCCGACAAAGTTGGTGATGACGCGCACGTTCTCGTTAGGTAAACCAAACATTTGCGCGAGTACGCTGCGCATATTGAAGACGGCTTGCGATTCCTCGTAGATCGTCAGCTTGTCGCCGTCCCACATTGCAGTCGTCCCCTGCAGCTCGATGGGAACGTGCGTCTCGGCCGGCGTGACATAAGTCTGGTCGAGCTTCACCGGCGCGCTGGCAAAGGCCCCGGCCGCATCGCCGCGCTCGCTTTGCAGGCGCTTCGCCGGCCCGTAGCTGGTCATGACCTCGTCGGGATCATCATCGGCGGTGAGCTTGTCTTCGACGTTCGGCTTGTCCTTCGCGTACGTCACGAGGACTGCGTCGGCGGCGGCCTTGGCGTTCTCGAACGTGTTGGCAACGGCGAGCGCGACGTATTGGCCGTAGTAGCGAATGACATCGTCCTCGAACGGCGGCCGTCGTTCGATGCAGATGCCGTTCATGCCTTCCCCGAGAGTCGAACGGAAAATCTTCCCGATGTTTTGACGATGAAGAATCGCGCGGACGCCAGGCATCTTTTCGGCCGCATCCGTATCGAGCTTGACCACGCGGCCATTGGCGATCGTCGCCTCGACCGGAACTGCATACAGCATCCCGGGGAAGTGGAAGTCGGAAGTGTACTGCGCCTTGCCGGTCACCTTCTGCGGGCCATCGACGCGCGGCGTCTTGCGGCCGATGGGTGACGTTGTCGACATTTCTTGTGCGGTTGGCATGTTCTGTCCTCAGGTAACATCAGGCTGTCGCCATTTGCAGGGCGTGGGCGAGGCAGCGCTTGGCCAGTTCGACCTTGAACTTGTTCTCGCTCTGCGGCCTGGCGTCGCGAAGGGCCGCCTCGGCGGTTTTTCGGAAAGTCGCCTGGTTGGCCGGCTGCCCCACCAGCGCTGCTTCGGCCTCGGAGGAGCGCCAGGGTTTGGTGCCCACGCCACCGAGCGCGATGCGTGCCCGCGTCACATTGCCGCCGGCGATCGTCATCACCACCGCTGCCGAGGCGAGCGCGAACTCGTATGATGCGCGATCGCGCAGCTTCAGATAGACCTGCTTGCTTCCGGTGATCGGCGGCGGAAGGGTGACGTGGGTGATGAGGTCTCCCGGCTCGAGCACCGTTTCCCGCTGCGGCGTGTTGCCGGGCAGCAGATGAAATTCGCCGAACGGAATCGCGTGCGAGCCCTTGGGGCCCTGCACGTGGATCGTCGCTTCCAGCGCGGCCATCGCCACGCACATGTCGGAGGGGTTGGTGGCGATGCAATGCTCGCTGGTGCCTAGGATGGCGAGGCCGCGGTTGCTCCCGGTGATCGCCGGGCATCCTGTTCCCGGCTCGCGCTTGTTGCACGCCATGGCGGTGTCGCGGAAATACATGCAGCGCGTGCGCTGTAGTAGATTCCCGGCCGTCGTTGCCATGTTGCGGAGCTGCGCTGAAGCGCCCACGAGGATCGCCTGCGACAAGACCGGATAATCTTTCTGCACCCTGGCGTGCTGGGCGAGATCGGAATTCCGCACCGTCGCGCCGATGCTCAGCCCGCCGTCGCGGGTTGATTCGATCTTATCGAGCGGCAGCCGGTTGATATCGACGAGCCGATCGGGCGTTTCCACATTTAGCTTCATCAGATCAAGCAGCGTCGTCCCGCCGGCGATGAAGCGGATGTCTGCGCCCTGCTGTGCCGTTTTGGATTTTGCGGCGACCGCCACGGCCGCCACCGGGTCTTTGGGCCGAGTGAATTCAAAA
The DNA here is from genome assembly GCA_049650505.1 of Xanthobacteraceae bacterium. Taxonomy (GTDB): domain Bacteria; phylum Pseudomonadota; class Alphaproteobacteria; order Rhizobiales; family Xanthobacteraceae; genus BOG-931. The sequence goes on along the minus strand of JBASAH010000054.1, from coordinate 2,194 downwards.
GTATGCATAGAGATGCCTCCGCCGTTGCGCGATGCTCAGTCAGATTTGCGAACCTGCTGGATCGCGGCCACGATATTGGGATAGGCCCCGCAGCGGCAGATGTTGCCGCTCATCAGCTCCTTCACGTCCGCGTCGCTGGGGCCGCAAGGTTCCTTGAGCAGAGCGACCGCAGACATGATCTGGCCGGACGTGCAATATCCGCACTGATAGCCGTCATGCTCGACGAATGCTGCCTGCATCGGATGCAGCGCATCGGGAGTGCCGAGGCCTTCGATGGTGGTGATCGCGTCCCCATCGTGCATCACGGCCAGGGTGAGGCAGGAATTGACGCGGCGGCCGTTGATGTGGACGGTGCAAGCGCCGCACTGGCCATGGTCGCAGCCCTTCTTGGTGCCTGTCAGATGCAGGTGCTCGCGCAGAGCGTCGAGCAGAGTGGCGCGCGTCGAGCTCGATCTCGCGCACCGCACCGTTCACATTGAGCGAAACGCGCGGGATCGGCCTCGCGGTCGCGGAGGTTGCGATGCTGGCGGGTGCTGACTGAGCCGTGGCTCCTCCTGCAACTCCGACCATCATCGGGGCCATGGCGGCCGCGATCACGACCTCGCGGCGGCTGGTCTGTCCGTCGCGGCTGGCGTCGACGCTCAGGCCGCTGCCTTCGTTATTGCTCATCTGCGTCTCCATCCGATGACGACACCACTGGCGAAATTGAGTAAAATTTCATGCAATGTGTGCTCGATCGACCGAGATCAAGGGGTCAGGCGATCCATGAGCGGATTTCTTAGAATGTTTCGAGCAGCGATGCCTTCATATTGCTGAATTGCGTTCCGCATCTTGCAAGAATTTAAGTTGCCGACAGCCCTAGTGCTATCAGGCCGAAGTTATGCTCATCATAGATGCCGTGAATTTCCGCGGCGTCGATCTAAACCTCCTGGTAGGCCTGCGGGTGCTGCTGGTCGAACGGCACGTCACGCGGTCGGCCGAGAGGCTTGGCATAACCCAGCCCGCCATGAGTGCGTCGCTGGTGCGCTTGCGGACGCTGTTCCGCGATCAGCTCCTGGTCCGCGGTCCGAAAGGGATGGGTGCTGACGCCTCGGGGCCAAGTGATAGCAGTCATCGAGCCGATGATCGCCCTGCCGGCAGAGTTCGTGCCTCCATCGCTGTGATTGACGTTCGGGTCTTGGAGGACTACGCGGCGTATCGTCTTTTGTTCCGAGGCCTCCTGTGCCGCGGGCGATCACGCAAACATCATGTCCCGCAAGCGACAGTTCGACCGCGAGATAGCCACCGATAGCGCCGGCACCGAAGACACAGATCTTCATCGCATTGCTCACGTTTTGATGGGGGAATCTTGAGCGCTTCAATATGACCTTCCGAATTGAATCGGGTTTCGTCTCGCCCAGGCACTGATCGAACGCAATTCCAAACGCTGCTGTTTTCGCGCTCAGAACGATGGTGAAATACCAAAATTGCCCTACCCGTCTGTCGCAGTGTAACGCGCGACATCTAACCTCCCGCGGATTTCATGCCCCGGCGTGTCCAGTAGATCGCCTGGCTCGAGCTGTCGCGCGTGCCCCAACCTGCCTTGTTCGACTCGTCGAAGCAGGCAAATGCACGCTCGACGAGCGGCAATTCGACGCCCCGTGTTTTGGCCTCCGCCAGCATGGTGGCAAGATCCTTGCGGCAGGACGCGAGGTCGTAGGTGCCGGGAGCGGTATCGTCGCCACCGAGCATTTGGGCGACCACAGCGGCGCGGCCCTTGAGCGCGTTCGTCCCGCCCGCGCTGTCGGAGAAGATATCGACAAGGCGTACTGGATCGATGCCCAGATGACGACAGATCGCGAAGGCTTCCCCGAAAGCCTGCCAGGACACGAGCATTGGCAAATTAATCGCGAGTTTCATGCTCGCTCCCGCGCCGATATCGCCGCAATGCTCTATGCGACGGCATAATTGTTCGAGGACCGGCTTCGCTCGGGCGAGATCGACATCGCTGCCGCCGACAAAACCAAAAAGCTGGCCAAGCTCGCGGAGCCTGACAATTCCTGTGGCGGGTACGGCCCTCTTTAAATCTACGGACAAACTGGCAACAATAGTGGCCGCAATGATGACGCAAGGAAATGGCCGTTTATGGCCGACTATCATTCTCTCATCAGTCGCGCCGTTGCAGCTCTAGAGACAAATACTTTTGAAGCCCGGC
>JBASAH010000053.1:0-2166 GCA_049650505.1 Xanthobacteraceae bacterium | reverse complement strand
CGTTTCGCCCCTCATGTTTTCTCGAGTGGGGATCTCGGTCGATGTGCTGCGCAGTACCAGCGACCCAGCTGGTCGGCCCTCAGATTGACGCCGTAGCCAAAGGTGCCCCACGCGCCGCACTCCGCACAGAAATGCAGAAACAGGCCGCCCCGCGACCCAACGCGACCACGGCGCGCAATGCACGGCTCGCTGTAGGCAGGCTCGTCGTCGGGCGGGAACACCGGCTTGAACAACGGCGCGAGCAGCTCAGTCGGGGTCGCGTCATTGCCCGGCGAATCGAAATTTTGAAAACCGGCGAGATTAGCGACAGGTGGCGACGCGGTCGACGGCGACGAGACCCTCTCTTCAACGAACGGCTGCATAACGGTGGCGGCTAACCTGTCCACCTGTCCGACGAGGGGGTCGGTCGGACAGATGGACAAGTGTGTACGAGCCTTTGTTGAAGATCGGACTGGCGACGCAACGTTCTCCCAAGACCAAACGGCCATTATCTTTACCTCCAGCGGATCCGAGCATTTCGGTAGGCGGAGCCGTCCGAGCGGTGATACTCGAGGCCCGGCGCGGCAGAGCGCAGCCGCTTGCCGAAAGAAATAACGTTCGGCAGAAACTCGGATTTTAGACCCTGTCCTTGCGCCCAGATTAGGAAGTCCGAGAACAGCGCGGCGACGGGGATCGTGTTTTCATCGCCCGTCACTTCAAGTCTCGCTGCCGCCCATGCGCGCACCGGATCGGCGCTCAAGACCCACCGCTGAAGAAGTTCGCGGGACGAAGCGGGGACAGTAAAATCACGATTTCGGACGAGTCGACAGGCGCCTTCCACTGCGAAATCGAGGAACAGATCAGCTTCTTCGCTCAAAATCCTTTCTGGCAAGTCGGGATCTCGTTCGGAGTCCGGCACAACGTGAGTGAATTCGATCGGCAGCAATCGGCGCACTGTGCCGCCATCGACTCCGCCGGAGAACGAGGGGAGCACGTTCGTCGAAAACACATGAAGCGCAACCGGCGCGAAATCCGCGGCGGAACGATACACGTCGCGCGCCGGCACCGGTTCGCCGGTGATCATTCGCTTGAATACGTCGGACCGCACCGCGCGATCCGGCAGTTCGTCAGCCGCGTTCAGGACCCGCCCGATCAACCGGTAAGCGTATTTTTCGTCTCCGAATTTGCCGGGCGGCACGCTTGCGACAGCGTCGGCATTTGGCAGCGAGCGCAGGAGCCGTAGGAGAGTCGATTTCCCGGTAGCACCCTCCTCGCTGTAGGTCACAATCGCTTTGGGGCTGCGAACGCGCGTTCCCCAGCCGAGCGCGGTGCACCCGGCAACCTCGCCTAGCAGATTGATTTTGTCCGCAGCGTCGAGATCGCCGGCAAATGAGTCCCGAAGGTAGCGCGCGAGCCGGCTGATTGAGAACACTTCAGGCTCTCGCGAGACAGGCCAGCGACCTCGCACGACGTGCCGTTGTCGCCATTGCCGGGCGTGAGGCTGAAGTGTCGGCGAACCGTCGGCTTCAATCTGAATGAACCCCGAAACGCAATTGATGCCGCACGGCTGTTCGTCGAAGAAGTTATGCTCTTGGCGGTATTTCATGGCCGCATCGAGTATGGATGCGATCCGGTTCTTGTTCAGGCGAACGACCCCGACATTGCCGTTGGCGTCCAGATATTGGGCGCCGTCGGCCCGGTGAACAAAGCGCGCAAGATGACCGTCATCGAGCGCCGCCCAATGTGTGTGATCGAAGCGCCAAACGCGACCTTCGGCGACGATAATCGGGCCATACAGCTCCTCAAGACGCTCAACAATGCGCCGAGCGATCTCGATGTCGGAACCGATTTCCAAGTCGAAGTCAGACAATCCGCGCCGCGCCATCTCATTGGTGAAACGCTCGGCATCCTCAATCGCCATCTGCACCGCGCCGACTCCTAACTGACGAAGCGCGTCATTGAGGTCGGCCTTTGCTCCAAGGGAGTCCGGCACGGTCACAACGAAAGCGGCGCGCCCGTCCTTGGCATATTGTCGCGCAAGCCGACGAGCGGCGTCGCGCTTATCTGAATCGGCCAGGATTTCTACTCGCGTGTGGTGCGGCGCCGGCTCGATGAATCGCACCGGCCCGAGGCACGCGTGAGCATCACAGGGCGCAATCAAGGATCGGGTCAAAGTCGCCTCAAGCC
>JBASAH010000052.1:0-5780 GCA_049650505.1 Xanthobacteraceae bacterium | reverse complement strand
TCAACGAGCGCAATACCGGTCAGTTCGAGCGCACGCTGATCATTGCCGACCGCGGTTCATACGTGAGCTACCTCGAAGGCTGCACGGCGCCGGTTCGCGACGAGAACCAGCTCCATGCCGCGGTCGTCGAACTGATCGCGCTCGACGATGCCGAAATCAAATATTCGACCATCCAGAACTGGTATCCGGGCGACGCCAAGGGTCGCGGCGGCGTCTACAATTTCGTCACCAAGCGCGGCGATTGCCGCGGCAAGAACGCCAAGATTTCGTGGACCCAACTGGAGACTGGCTCCGCGATCACCTGGAAATATCCGAGCTGCATTTTGCGCGGCGACAATTCGCGCGGCGAGTTCTATTCGATCGCCATCTCGAACGGCTACCAGCAGGTCGATTCCGGCACCAAGATGCTGCACCTCGGCAAGAACACCACGAGCCGGATCATCTCCAAGGGCATCGCGGCCGGTCATTCCAACAATACCTATCGCGGACTGGTCACGGCGCATCGCCGCGCGACCGGCGCGCGCAATTTTACCAATTGCGATTCGCTTTTGATCGGCGACCAGTGCGGCGCCCATACCGTTCCCTATATCGAGGCTAAGAATTCCTCGACCGTGTTCGAACACGAGGCGACGACGTCGAAGATTTCCGATGACATGCTGTTCTATTGCCGGCAGCGCGGGTTGTCGGCGGAGGAGGCGACCGCGCTCGTCGTCAACGGCTTCGTCAAAGACGTGCTGCAGCAATTGCCGATGGAATTCGCGGTGGAGGCGCAGAAGCTGATCTCGGTTTCGCTCGAAGGCTCGGTCGGATGAGCGGACGGCCAATTGTCAACATTGCCGATGTGGCACTCGCCGACCGTGGCAACGGCGGCGCGTTTGCAGTGAAATGGGGTCGCGTCGGGCCGATGCTCGGGCTGCAGTCGCTCGGTTGCGCGCTGCATGTGGTGCCGCCCGGAAAGAAAGCGTTCCCGTTTCACCGTCATCACGTCATGGACGAGTTGTTTTATGTACTCGACGGCACGGGCGAATATCGCTGGGGCGAGGAGCGGCTGGCGATCAAATCCGGCGACCTGATTGCCGCCCCGGCGGGGACCAAGCCGCATCAGTTGATCAATACCGGTAAAGACGAACTACGCTATCTCGGCATTTCGAGTATCGCCGCGACCGAAGTGGTCGACTACCCGGACTCCAGCAAGGTCGGCATCGTCGCCGGGACTAAGGGCGGCGAGTTGCAAACGGCGACCTACCGGAGCCTCGGACGGATGCAGCCGGCGGACTATTTCGACGGCGAAAACGATTAAAAATTCGAACGAACAGAGATAGATAAAATGGCTTTGTTGGAAGTCAGGGATTTGCACGTCGAGATCGACGGCAAAGAAATTCTCAAAGGACTCGATCTCGATGTCGAGGCGGGCCAGGTGCACGCCATCATGGGCCCGAACGGATCGGGCAAGTCGACGCTGGCTTATGTGCTGGCCGGCAAGGAAGAGTATCGACCGACCGCCGGCAGCGTCCGTTTTGACGGCCGCGATTTATTCGAGATGGAGCCGGACGAGCGCGCCGCGGCAGGTCTGTTTCTCGCTTTCCAATATCCGCTCGAGATTCCCGGCGTCGCCACGATGACGTTCCTGCGCACGGCGCTTAACGCCCAGCGCAAAAAGCGCGGCCAAGCGGAGCTCTCCACGCCGGATTTCATCAAGAAAGTACGCGAAACCTCCGGCAAGCTCGGCATCGATCAGGAAATGCTGCGCCGCGCGGTCAATGTCGGTTTCTCCGGCGGCGAGAAGAAGCGCAACGAGATTTTGCAGATGGCGCTACTCGCGCCGCGGCTTGCGGTCCTCGATGAGACCGATTCCGGGCTTGACATCGATGCACTTAAAATCGTCGCCGATGGCGTCAACGGGCTGCGCGGGCCGGATCGTTCGTTCGTCGTCATCACCCATTACCAGCGGCTGCTCAACTACATTGTCCCTGACGTGGTGCACGTCCTTTCGCGCGGCCGCATCGTGCGGACTGGCGGCAAGGAGCTCGCGATGGAGCTCGAAGCCGGTGGCTATGCGCAGTACCGGGAGGAGGTGCCGGCGTGAACGCGGACGTCGCCGTCATCAAGACCGCGGCGGAAACCGCGCTGGCACAGACCTTCGCGCAGGCGCGCGATTGGCTGCCCGGCGACGACGCGATCGCGGCGCGGCGCGATGCGGCTTTCGACATATTCGCCAAAGAGGGTTTGCCGCATCGGCGGATCGAGGAATGGAAATATACTGACCTGCGCGCGCTGATGCGTGAGGCAAAGCCGCTGGCAAGCCCGCCCGACGCCGCGGCCAAGGCGCTTGCCAAAACTGCCGGTCGAATGTTGGGCGACCTCGATGCCCGCCGGCTGGTTTTCGTCGACGGCGCTTTTGTCGCCGAATTGTCCGATTTACGCGATTTGGACGCCGGACTGACCGTCACGTCGCTGGCAAAGGCGCTGACCGACGGGGATCGTGCGCTTACCGCGCAGCTTGGCAAGCTGGCGCCAGGAAACGACGTCGCAGTGGCCCTGAACACGGCTTTGATGAGCGATGGCGCTGTGATCCGCGTCGCCGCCGGCGCGACGATCGAGCGGCCGTTGCATTTGCTGTTCGTGGTATCGGGCAAACCAGCGGCGACGTACACGCGCTCGCTGGTGATGATCGAGCACGGCGCCCGCGTCATGCTCGTCGAGAGCCATGAAGGTCCGGCGGGCAGCGATTATCAAGTCAACGCCGCGCTTGAATTGTTCGTCGGCGACGGCGCTCATGTCGATCATGTCAAAGTGATCGGGGAGGGCAGCGACGCGCTGCATGTTTCGACCCTGGCAGCGGCGATCGGCGCCCATACGCGATTCAATACGTTCAGCTTTATCGCGGGCGGCGCGGTGGTGCGCAATCAGCTGTTTCTCAAATTCGATGGCGAGGGCACCGTGGCCGCGATCCGCGGCGCGGCCCTGCTGCGGGGCCGGCAGCATGCCGACACGACGCTGATCGCCGATCACATCGCGCGCGATTGTCAAAGCCGCGAAATGTTCAAATCTGTGCTCGATGACGATGCGCATGGCGTGTTTCAGGGCCGCATCATCGTCCGCCGTCACGCGCAAAAGACGGATGGAAAGATGATGACCCAAGCGCTGCTTTTGTCAGAGCGCGCCGAGGCCGACAACAAGCCGGAGCTGGAAATCTTCGCCGACGACGTGCAGTGCGGCCATGGTGCGACCGCCGGCGCGCTGGACGAGGAGCTTAAGTTTTATCTGATGGCGCGCGGTATTCCGCCCGCGGAAGCCGAGGCGATGTTGATCCAGGCCTTCTTCGGCGAAGCGATCGACGGCATCGAGCATGCCGGTTTGCGCGAGGCTTTGATTGAGAACGTCGCAGCTTGGCTCAGTGCGCGCGGACAAAAACGAGCGGATCGGTAAAACGCCGCGCCGGCGCACCGCTCACACGTTGCATCCGGTCTGGAAATTTGGAACGAGAATGGAAGACCGAGTCACCACCAGCAGCGCTTATGACGTAAACCGCATCCGGGCGGATTTTCCGATCCTGGCAATGCAGATTTACGGCAAGCCGCTTGTTTACCTGGACAACGCGGCCTCGGCGCAAAAGCCGCGTGCGGTGCTCGACCGGCTCGACGAGGTCTACACGAGCCAATACGCCAATGTGCATCGCGGGCTGCATTTTCTCGCCAATGAAGCGACCGAGGCCTACGAGAACGCGCGCGAAAAAGTGGCCACCTTCCTCAATGCCAAGCGCAAGGAGGAGATCGTCTTCACCCGCAATGCCACCGAAGCGATCAACCTCGTCGCCTACACATTCGGCCGCGAGCGCATTAAAGCCGGCGACGAGATCGTGCTGTCGATCATGGAGCATCACTCCAACATCGTGCCGTGGCATTTCCTGCGCGAGCGGCAGGGCGCCGTGATCAAATGGGCGCCGGTCGACGATGAAGGCCATTTTCTAATCGACGACTTCGAAAAGCTTCTCACGCCGCGCACCAAGCTTGTGGCAATGACCCACATGTCGAACATGCTCGGCACCTTGGTGCCAGCCAAGGAAGTGACCCGTATCGCCCACGCTCACGGCATTCCGGTGCTGTTCGACGGCGCGCAAGCCGCGGTGCATCTCGATGTCGACGTGCGCGATATCGATTGCGACTTCTATGCTTTCACCGGGCACAAGCTGTATGGCCCGACTGGGATTGGCGTGCTGTACGGCAAATATGAGCATCTGGCCGCTATGCCGCCGTTCAACGGCGGCGGCGAGATGATCCGCGAAGTGTTCGAAGATCATATCACCTATGGCGATCCACCGCATAAGTTCGAAGCCGGCACGCCGTCAATCGTCCAGGCGATCGGGCTTGGCGCGGCGATCGATTACGTGAACGCGATCGGCAAGCCACGCATCCGCGCGCATGAGGTCGAGCTGATGCGCTATGCCGACGATCGCCTGCGCGAAATCAATTCGCTGCGCATTTTCGGCACTGCCAAGGATAAGGGGCCGATCGTCTCGTTCGAGCTCAAGGGCGCGCATCCGCATGATGTGGCGACGATCATCGATCGTGCGGGTGTGGCCGTGCGCGCCGGCACCCATTGCGTCATGCCGCTCTTAGCTCGTTTCGGCGTGACCGCGACCTGCCGCGCCTCTCTCGCCATGTACAATACGCGCAACGAGATCGATTGCCTTGCGCAGGCGCTGCTCAAGGCGCAGAATCTGCTTGGATGATGGTTCGTCATGACTGAAGAAACCAAAACAGACGCCAAGCCCGCTACGGCGGAAAGCGCGGAGCGGCCGTCGGCTATTCCGCCGGACGAAATGGCGCGCCTAACCGATGAAATCGTCGGCGCGCTCAAGACAGTTTACGATCCCGAGATCCCGGCCGACATCTATGAACTCGGCCTGATCTACAAGGTCGACATCGATGACGACCGGATGGTCAATATCGACATGACGCTGACCACGCCGAATTGTCCGTCGGCAGCGGAATTGCCGATGCAAGTGGAAACCGCCGTCGCCGGCGTTCCGGGCGTGCGCGAAGCCAAGGTCAATATCGTGTGGGATCCGCCGTGGGACCCGAGCCGCATGTCGGACGAGGCTCGCACGGTACTCAATATGTGGTGAGTTGCGGGCGAAGTTGGCACGCATTACATAAAATGGCGCGAATCGTTGAATTGATGGTTCAATTGACGAGTGCCGGATCAAAGGCGCGGAGGATGTGAATATGGCCGTTGCTCGGCCCAGACCTCAGGTGGTGCGGCTCACCGAAGCCGCGGCGGAACGCATCAAGATGGTGATGGCGAAAGCTGATCATCCGATTGCCGCCGTGCGCGTCGGCGTCAAGAACGGCGGCTGCGCCGGTATGTCCTACATCATGGAATATGCCGAGAAGATTAATCCGCTGGACGAGGTCGTCGAAGACAAAGGCGTGCGCATCCTGATCGATCCCAAGGCAGTGTTGTTCCTGCTCGGCACCGAGATGGATTACAGGATCGATAAGCTGTCGGCGCAATTCGTGTTCAATAATCCGAACCAGACAGCGGCCTGCGGCTGCGGCGAATCGGTCCAGCTCGAACCCGCCACCGGGGTTCAATAAGTCTTCATTGCACGCTTGCTGGGACGGCGGCGGCGCCGTGTGCGCCAACGCTGCTCAATTCCTCACACCTTCACCGGCCGGAATAGGAATGCCGGTAGGTGGGAGACGTCGGCATCCTCGCTGCGTGGGCGCGGCGGGGCGCGGCGCGATCTCACCTCTTCGCTGCGCGCCGGCGCACCG
>JBASAH010000051.1:0-1828 GCA_049650505.1 Xanthobacteraceae bacterium | reverse complement strand
AAATAACGGTACCGCGCCGGCGCGATCGATGACGAGCGCGCCCGTCGCCACGCCGGCGGTCTGCCCGATATAAAGCGCCGAAGAGAACAAGCCGACCGCAGTACCGCGCGCTTCCGGAGTCATCTGCGTGGCATTGGTCTGCAGCGTGTTGTGCAGCATGTAGAAGCCGAGCCCGATCGCCATTGTCGCGATCGGGGCTAGCCACCACAGCGATCCAAGAGCCAGTTCAAGATAAGCGGCTGCAAGAACGATCCCGCCGATGACCGCGAGACCCGCCTGGCCGAGGCCGCGGACAAACAGTTTAACGAGCGCGGCATAAATCAGGCCGCCGATGCCGAAACACGCGACCACGCCGCCAACCAACGAGAAGCTTAGGCCGAAGCGCAGGTGCAGATAGGCGCCGATATAAGCGAAGGCGCCCCAGGCCAGCGCGCCTTCAAGAAAGCCGGCAATCAGCACAATGCGGGCGAAGGGATTTGTCAGGACCGCGGCGTAGCCGCCAAGCAGACTTCGCGCGCCGCCGCCGCCGTGTTTACGGGTCTGCGGATTGACCGCGAGCTCAAACACCAAGCCCACGGTCGCCAAAGCGAACAATCCGGCAAGCACGAAGAACACGTTGCGCCAGCCGAGCAGATCGCCAAGCACGCCGCCGGCCGCCTGCCCGAACAGCTGCCCAAGAATCTGCCCCGAAATGTAGCGGCCGAGAATCTGCTGCAAGCGGTCGTGCGGCGTAACATCGCCGACATAGGCCATCGAGATCGGAATGATCCAACCGGCCGCCGCTCCGGTGGCAAGACGCGCCAAGGCGAGCTGTGGCAGGGTGCTTACCGTTCCGCAGACCGCCACTAGCACCGCGCCGATGGCGCAGGTCAGCGCCACGGTTCGGTATTTGCCGAAACGATCGCTGATCGGACCGATCACGAGTTGGATCGAACCGTGCGTCACCGCATAAGCAGTGACTACCATTGCCGCCAGGCCGATCGTGGTATGCAAATCGGATGCGATTTGCGGCAATAGCGAATCCATCACCCGGACCTGCGCCTGACTGGCGAAGCCTGCGACGGCCAATAGGATGATGGATCGCGTCGGCGATTTGTCCGCTCGGGGCTGGATGATCGGATTTGGAGAGGGCACGTTGACACTCTGGCGGCGTCGGGCTTTCTACCCCACGCTTTGATGAGATTGAACGGGTACTCTGGCTGCGCGTCTGCCGATGCAGCGAATGACAATGATCGATAGCAGATACCAGCCGCGCGAAATTGAAGGCCGTATCTATGCCGCCTGGGAGAATGCCGGCGCGTTCCGCGCCGGCAGGCCCGAGCGCGCCAAGGCCTCACCCTATTGCATCGTCATTCCGCCGCCCAATGTTACCGGTTCGCTGCACATGGGCCATGCGCTCAACAATACGCTGCAAGACATTCTGTGCCGGTTCGAGCGCATGCGCGGCAAGGACGTGCTGTGGCAGCCGGGCATGGATCACGCGGGCATCGCCACCCAAGCCGTGGTGGAGCGTCAGCTCTCCGAGCGGGGACAGCTTTCGAGCCGCGAAATGGGGCGCGAGGCTTTCGTCAAGCGCGTCTGGGAGTGGAAGGCAGAATCCGGCGGCATGATCATCAGCCAGCTTAAGCGGCTCGGCGCATCCTGCGACTGGTCGCGCGAGCGTTTTACAATGGACGAGGGGCTATCGCGCGCGGTGATGAAGGTGTTCGTCGCGCTCTATCGCGAGGGTCTGATTTATAAAGACAAGCGCCTCGTCAATTGGGACCCTAAGCTCAAGACCGCGATCTCCGACCTCGAAGTGCAGCAGGTCGAGACCAAGGGCCAGCTC
>JBASAH010000050.1:0-1897 GCA_049650505.1 Xanthobacteraceae bacterium | reverse complement strand
GAGGTGGCTGCGCAAGCGGCTCTCGAAGGATGTCGGCCAAGGTGCCTGGGCCGTCGCTCCCCGATTGGTTAATCGCGTCTTAACCTCGCCGCTTCTATGGTATCGAAGGCCAGGTGCGGCGGGCGGCCCCGCTGTTCACGATGTACAGGATGACCCGCGAGTCTGCCCCGAACCTTGTTCGCGCCACGGCTGTCGGCGCGCCGAGCGCGCGCTCGCCGTTCGTGCGCTTGCGCGAATTGCTTGCCGACACGCCGCCGGGACGATCGCCGATCAGTCTCGCGGTCGGCGAACCGCAGCATCCGGTTCCAGCTTTCGTCGGACCGGTGATCGCCGCCCATGTCGCGGAATTCGGCCGCTATCCGATGAATCGCGGCCTCGACGAGTTCGCTGAGGCGGTCGGCAAGTGGCTCGATCGCCGCTATCGGGTGCCGCGCCGCGTCGATCCGATGAGCGAGGTGCTGGTGCTCAACGGCACGCGCGAGGGCCTTTTCCTCGCTGGCATCGCGGCGCGCAATTACGTCGCTCCGCGCGCCGGCAAGCCCGGCGAAAAGCCCGCGGTGCTGATCCCCAATCCTTTCTATGCCGCTTACGCCGCCGGCGCGATCGCGGCGGATTGCGAACCGGTTTATCTGCCGGCGACCGCCGCGACCGGTTTCCTGCCGGACCTCGATGCGGTTGGCGAAGATCTCTTGGCGCGCACCGTCGCGTTTTATCTGGCGTCGCCATCCAATCCGCAGGGCGCAGTGGCGGAGCGCGCCTATCTCGATAAACTAACCGCGCTGGCGCGGCGGTTCGGCTTTCTCATTCTGTCCGACGAATGCTATTGCGAAATCTATAGCGAGCACGCGCCACCGGGAATGCTGGAAGCGGCAGGCGCCGATTTCCACAACGTCGTCGTATTCCATTCGCTGTCGAAGCGCTCCAGTCTGCCTGGCTTGCGCGTCGGTTTTGCCGCAGGCGACCGCAAATTCCTGGCGAGCTATCTCGAACTGCGCAACGTCGCCGCGCCGCAGGTGCCCACGCCGCTGCAGCATGCGGCGATTGCCGCCTACAGTGACGAAAAACATGTCGAGGATAATCGCCGCCTCTATCGCGAGAAATTCCATCTCGCCGACCAGATCATCGGTGACCGTTACAATTATCGGCGGCCCGCCGGCGGTTTTTTCCTCTGGCTTGACGTCTCGGCGCACGGTGGCAGCGAAGTGGTGACGCAGCGGCTATGGCGCGAAGCGGGCTTGCGCGTGGTGCCGGGCCGCTATCTCGCGCGCGAACAGGCCGACGGCAGCAATCCCGGCGCCGCCTATATCCGCGTCGCCATGGTGCAGGACAAGGAGATCACCGCGGAGGCGCTGCATCGCCTGGTCGCGGTGCTTGATTAAATCATGACCCGGATTTCGGAAGCGAAGCGATGTCGATGATCGAACGCAGCCTTGACGGCATGGCCGCTTTGTCGAGCGAGCTCGGCGCCATTTTGCGGCGGCGGCTATGCGAACTATGCGGAATCCTTCTCATCAGTCTCGCCATGATGGGCGCGCTGGCGCTCGCGAGCTGGTCGGTGCGCGACCCGTCGCTCAGCCACGCCACCGATGTGCCGGTGCACAACCTGCTCGGCTGGCCCGGCGCGATTGTCGCCGACCTGATGATGCAGCTTCTCGGCCTCGGCGCGCTGGCGCTGATCTTGCCAATTGCAGCTTGGGGTTATCGGCTGCTCGGACACCGTTTCCGCGGGCGTGAGCGGCTGCGAGTCATAGTGTGGCCGCTTGGCGCGGTGCTGGCTGCCGCCTTCGCCGCTTGCCTGCCGCGCAGCGCGCATTGGCCGCTGCCGTCCGGACTTGGCGGCGTGATTGGCGACGCAATTCTGCGGCTGCCGGTTCTGCTTTTGCACGTACCGGTAAGC